>SEBM01000016.1 GCA_004296145.1 Flavobacterium sp. | reverse complement strand
ATTAACTTGAAGGTGAAAAAAATGGTTCAATAGATGAAAGTTTCACTGATTAATCTTGATTATCTTGGATCAAGGTTAGGTGCCTATTGATTGGGTCAAGATTGTGCTGATTTCAAGGTTAATTAAGGTCAATTTATTGGTTGTGCAATCAATGAGTATCTAAATATTACAATGGGATGGATGGACTTGACCGCTATCCTCAACCTGACCTACTGACCAATATAATAATAGCAACTTTCACTGTCATCTTAATTTTACTCAAGAAATTTAAATTGAAACAAAATGGCATCAGTCAATGAGTTATTAAAAATACTCAGGAAAGATGGTTGGTTTCTTTATAAAAATGGTGCAAATCATGATTTATACAGACACGCAACAAAACAGAATCAACTTACTATTCCGAGACATGGTAGTAAAGAAATGGCAAATGGTACTTTGAATAGTATCCTAAAAGCTGCTGGACTTAAATAAGCATGTGGTTCGAAAAAATAAAATTCAGAAATATGAATAGAAAAAAAACAGAAATTTCGGTTGTACTAGAAAAAACGACTACAGGTTTTTCTGCTTATGCAAAAGAAATTGACGGATTAGCTACAGTCGGGAGCAGCATATCCGAAATAAAAGAAAATTTTAACGAAGTCCTTCAATATCATGTAGAGTATCTGCAGGAACAAGGAGAAAACGTTACTATAACTAATTTTAATATTAGTTATCAAATTGATTTAGAGCAAGTGTTCGAATATTTTAGTGTGATAAACAAATCAGCTTTTGCAGAACACTATACAGATATAAACCAAAGTTTATTTAGACAATATACCAAAGGTTTGGCAACATTGTCAAGTGATAAAATGTTACAGATTTCAAAAGGCCTGCACAGATTAGCAGATGAATTAAGTGATTTGACTTTGGTTTAAAGCGAATGTTTTTTAATTTTAATAAAAGCTATTTTATCTGAAAACCGCAGTTAAAAAACATAAACCCACAAACAATCAACAATAAAGAAAAATTTCGTAATTTTGCACTCCAAATAAAAGGGATTATACAATGTTAGATAAACTTCAATATGTAAAGCAGCGTTTTGACGAGATTTCGGATTTGATTATTCAGCCCGATGTTATTGCAGATCAAAAGCGTTATGTGCAGCTTAACCAAGAGTATAAAAGTATTAAAGCTCTGGTTGACAAAAGAGAAGAATACATTCTTGTTTTAGCAAACATTGACGAGGCAAACGAAATTATTGCCGACGGAAGTGATGCAGATATGACCGAAATGGCAAAAATGCAATTGGATGAAGCTAAGGAGCGTTTACCGCAATTAGAAGACGAAATCAAATTTATGTTGATTCCGAAAGATCCTGAAGATGCTAAAAACGTTATGGTGGAGATTCGCGCGGGAACGGGTGGAGACGAAGCGAGTATTTTTGCAGGAGATTTGTATAGAATGTACACCAAATATTGCGAAAACCGCGGCTGGAGAGCTTCGGTTGTAGATATGAACGAAGGAACTTCGGGAGGTTTTAAAGAGGTTATCTTTGAAGTTACAGGAGAAGATGTTTACGGAACCCTGAAATTTGAAGCAGGAGTACACCGTGTACAACGTGTTCCGCAAACAGAAACACAAGGTCGTGTGCATACATCGGCTGCAACGGTAATGGTTTTACCAGAAGCAGAAGAGTTTGACGTACAAATTGATATGAACGATGTTCGTGTAGATTTCTTCTGTTCATCTGGACCTGGAGGACAATCTGTAAATACAACGAAATCTGCTGTACGTTTAACGCACATTCCAACCGGATTGGTGGCGCAATGTCAGGATCAGAAATCGCAACATAAAAATAAAGATAAAGCGTTGATCGTTTTACGTTCTCGTTTGTACGAAATGGAATTGGCCAAAAAAGAAGCCGAAGATGCTACAAAACGTACATCTCAGGTAAGTTCTGGTGACCGTTCTGCAAAAATTCGTACTTACAACTATGCACAAGGTCGTGTAACAGATCACAGAATCGGACTTACACTTTACGATTTAGGAAACATCATGAATGGTGATATTCAGAAAATCGTTGCCGAGCTTCAGTTGGTTAACAATATGGAGAAACTTAAGGAAGCTTCGGAGGTTTATTAATCTGAGGTTCTAAGGTTCTGAGATGCTAAGATCCTAAGGTTTCTTAACTTGATATAAAAATTTAAAAAAGTCGAACTTATGTTCGGCTTTTTTGTTTTTAGGAGTTTGTTTTTTGTTGGAATCTTTGCGGTGTGTTACTAAGATTGTCGAGTTTCTTGTGAAGATTCTTCGTTCCTCAGAATGACAAGATTGGGGGTAAAATGGCTTATAAATTTTTCTTTGATACTTAGTAACTTAGTTTCAGAGTTTTTGAGATTGACAGCTTATTTTTTAAAAATAACTTTTGAAAAAATCCTCTTTTACATGTTAAAATAAAAATGTACTTTCGGCACGATTTATAAGAAAATTATTTTATTTAAGTTAAAACATGCAATAACCTGACATGAAAAATGGGTTTACTTAAAACTAACCAAATTGAAAAAAATTACTTTACTACTTCTTCTATTTGTAGGATTAACGTCTTGTTCTAATGATTCAAGCGAGAACAACGAACCAGAAGAAGTTACTTACGCCGATGTAAAACCTACACAAACAAAGTACAAAGTGTATTATGGCGGGCAATTTACAAAGTCGGAAAACATAATTTTAAAAAGTGCAGAAACAAATCCGGAAACAGAAATAGTAAGACCAATTTCGGTTATATTTTATCCAAGAACACAGACGATATCATTTTCAAATATTTTTGATACTAAAACTGTTATATATCCTGTTTATAGTATAATTTATCACGTTGGGGTGGGGGTTATTTATAATATTAAAGTGAATGACGTTATTTATACCTGTCAGGTTGATGATGCAACAGATTCTAAGCCTGCAAGTATTATCATCACTTTTGAAAAAAATATTTACCGTTTTAAAGCTTCCAGTTCAGAGAAAAAAAATATTGTAAAACTATTATTTAGAGACACCCATACTGTTCTTGAAGATATAAGAAAAAATATTATCAGAGAATATTTTTATAACGATACACTTGTAGGATTAGCTGTTAAGCGTTACAGAGATCCTGTTACTTATGAAAATTTAGTAATCAATACTTATTACAGATATGATAAGGGCAGACTAACAGGTAAGGAGTTGCTTGATAAGGACAGGGTTTTGTTTGGTAAAATTACTTACGATTACGAAAATAATCAAATAGTTAAGGCAACTTATCTGGATGCATCAGGTACTGTTACAAATATCAATAAATATGAATACGACGCAAACGGAAGGATTAGTGCAGCATATTATGGTAATAGTACGGCTACTAATTTTAATATAAGAAACTATACTTATGAGAAGAATAAAATGACAACTGTTTATACAGATTCAAATGGAACTTATCGGGATACAGAAGTTTCAACGTATAATAGCGACAGTAAATTGTTTTTTTATTCGCAGGATCAAATTTTGGATCCATTTGATTATTTGTCTATAAGTCAAAGTATTATAACTAAATCCAATGGTGAGGTTATTATTTTTCCGTATCATTTTTATGAATATTCAAATGATGGATTGCTTGTTAAAGTTATTGGTTACGATCCATCGACAGAGAGAAAGTTAGAATATAGAGATGAATAATTGTTATTAATAAAAAATAAAGCTGACTTAAACGAAAATTAGTTTAACCAAAACAATATGAAATTGAAAAAAATTATTCTACTATTTGTATTAGTTGCAGGATTAACCTCTTGTTCTAATGATTCTCAAGACGAAACAACACCAGAAGTTACATATGCCGACGTAAAACCTACTCAAACAAAGTACAAAGCCTATTATGGTGAAAAGCTTGTTAAATTGGGCAGTATTGCGTCAAAAAATACTGAAACTTCACCTGGATCAGAAATGTTTAAACCTGTTTCGGTTATTTATTATCCTAGAACAAATACAATTTCTTTCTCTAATATTTTTGATAATACTACGGTTGAATATCCGGTAACTTCAACTGTTACTAATGAGATTTCGATTGTATACAGTTTTAAAATAAATGGTGCTACATTTACTTGTACCATTACCATAAAAGATAATAAAGCAATTAAAATTGTAATAGTGTATGGAAATGCAACTTATACGTTTGATATTACAATTGCAGACTCAAAAAAACTGGCAAAACTGTTGGTTAGCGATATAAGAACGTCTCCAAATGCTGCAAGTAATAGTACGAGAGAATATTTTTATTCAGATACACTTGTAAATTCTTCTGTTTATCGATACAAAGACCCAAATACTTTAGAAGATTTAGTTCGTTATACGGAATATAAATATGAAGGAGCAAAACTTATTGGGACAGATAGAGTCGACGAAGATGGAACTATATTAAGCTCTGTTTTATATACTTATGAAAATAACCTGATTGTAAAAGCTACAAACAAAAGTGCAGAAGGAACAATTACAAGCGTAACTTTATATGAATATGATTCGAATAAAAGAATTAGTGCTGTAAAATTTGCTAATGTTAATCTGGTTGTAAATTTTGCCCGTTACTATACCTATCCGAAGAAAAATACAATGAATGTTGTTTATAAAGGTAAAAACGATGTCTTGGAAGAAACTGAAGTTTGTACTTATGATGATCAGCGTAAAATTTTCCTTGTGACACAAGACCAGATTCTTGAACCGTTTTTATATCTGCCTATCACGCATGCAGTTAGTACAACGCCAGAGGGAGAAGAATATTCTTATCCAGATATTAGTTATGAATATTCTGCAGACGGTTATCTTATTAAAACGGTAAGCGAAAATGATATTCAGAATCTGGAATACAGAGAAGAATAATATTTTCTTCGATTTATAAAAAACAAAAAAGCAAAGTACACTTTAAAAAGTAGACTTTGCTTTTTCCTTATAAGGCTCTAATTATAAAAATTAGAATTTATAGTGAAGTATTAGCTGCTTAACCGTTATTTAATTTGTTATAGTAGAACGTATAAACGAGCTAGATACCGAGAAATACTCTTGTAAATTCAAAATATTTATATAGATTGGAGTAAATGTGAACACCATTTTTTAATACTATTTCGCTAAACTTTTCCATAATAATTTATTTATAGTTAAACAATTACTCTCGTGATGGTTCATATTGTTTAGATTCTTCATCTTCATCATCTTCTGAAGGATCTTCTTTTTTTGAAACTAATTTTGTTACTACCAGTTGTAATAAGGTTCCGAAAATGTTTTTTACAGTCGAATCGGTTTTTCCTATTACAAATTTTTTAGCCAGATAACCAATTCCGATACTTATTGCAGATTGTGCTATATTGCCTTTAAAACCGACTTTCTCGTTGATTTCTTCAATAGTGTTCCTAATAAGATTAAGAGGTTTCAGATTCTCTTTGATATCATCGATCTCATCTTTTATTGCACACCATTCTTCATCCTGTCGATTTTCCAGTAACTGAATCCTCTGATTTAATGTTTCAATATTATAAATAGTTTCCATAACTAGTCTTCGTTTATAATTTTTAAATCAGATTAATTTTCTGTTTTAGTTTCTTTTAAAATACTGGAAACAATCATATTTCCAATTGGAGTTTTAATTAATTTATGCTGCGTTTTGTGCATTACAATGGCTACAATCAGATAGAATAAAGCCATTATAAAAAAACCGTAGTAATACTCCCCAAGTTCTTTTCCAATCCATAAACTGATCCCGATATTCAGAAACAATGTAAAAAATGCAACAACAGCGCCTACCGCAATCTTTGATGTTACTGTTGACAAAGCGTCAGCAGTGGCCGAAACTGTTTTGAGTTTTAATAATTCTAAACTCGTTTTTGTATAGTTTTCTGCTTTTTCATAAAGATTAAGATTTTCATTTGTTGTTGCATTTGTTTCCATGATAAGGTATTTTATGGTTTAAAAATTTCACTTATTAATAGTTAGTTTTTACAGTTTTTGCTTCATCTTTTAAAGAATTGAAGTCTTCTTTTGCAGCGTTGAATTTCGCTTTTCCTTCTTCGATAATTTCTTTACCGTTTGAAGTAATTGTGTTTAAAATACCGTCAACTTTACTTTTTAGGTTATCTCCGTAATCTTTAGATTTATCTGAGATTTTTTTTCTTGTGTTTGAACCTTTGTCCGGTGCGAACAATACTCCTAAAAATGCTCCCGCTGCTGCGGCTCCTAAAATTCCTAATAATGTGCTACTTGCTTTCATAATAATTTGATTTAAATGGATTAATAAAATTTATATAATTAATTGTTGTTTTTAAACTTCTCGACCTTTGATAAGTCTGAATAAAATTGCGATAATGGCAATTACTAATAATATGTGGATAATACTTCCAAGGCTATAAACGAAGAACCCAAGGGCCCACAGAATAACCAGTATTACTGCGATTGTATATAATAAATTTGACATGGTCTTTATTATTTATGGTTAATAATTAATTTTCTTTTAGTTTAACTTATAAGATAAGTAAACACTTAAATTGCTGTTTTTTGCGTCTGGGAATGTGTATTTAGTTCCAGTTATTGGTTCAGTTCTTTCTTTACCAACAGTTGTTAAACCATAGTTGTAACGAACACCAATACTAATTGGGCTAAAATCAACTCCAACACCTGCAGATAAACCTGCATCAAATTTGTTTAAGTCATCTGTATCTACATTCTCATCAAACTCAATATCTCCTTCTCCTGTTACTTTAGAACTTACCAGGTAAGAAGCGTATCCACCAGCTTGTACATTAAAGTTTTTAGTAATGTTAACTCTCACTAAAAGAGGAAGTTCGATGTAGTTTAATTTGAATTTTGCGTTTCCATTTATTCCAGCTTCATTATATTCTAATTCTGCACCTTTTGTGGTAAACAAAAGCTCTGGCTGAATGGCAATATAATCTGAAATTGGCATTGTTGCATATACACCGGCGTTAAATCCGTATAAAACATTGTTGTCATCTACATCTTCACCGCTTCCATATAAATTTGACATGTTGAAACCTCCTTTTACACCAAACTCAGTTGTAACATTGTCACTTTGAGCGTGTAGCATTCCGAAAGAAGCTGTTAAGAATAGTGTTAAGGCGCATAAAAAATTTGATTGAATTTTCATAATCTTAATAATTTAGTTAATAAAGGGCTTTACGGGCATTTAATAAATTTGTTCTTTAATTTGTTTTGCTTCTCTAAGAAGCTGGTAATCTGTCGGCAAATACTGTAATATTAACTGTAAAATCATTTTATCATTTGTATCTTTAGAAATTGATTCAAACAATGTAATCTGAGAGTCTAATGATTCTATCGTAGAATCGAGGTAAGCCTCATCAAAATTTGTTTTATTCGTATCAATTAAATCATATAAATCCTGTTTATTGTAGGCATCTATATCGGTAACAATCACGAGCCTTCTGTTGGCCATTTTTGTTACCTCCTGTAACAAAAGATTCTGATGATTTTCTAGTTTCCTACTTATTTCCCTAATAGTACTGTCTGAACTTTTTTGCTGGGCAACCTGACTTTTAGAAATTACTGACTTACTTAAACTTGCCGTCGCAATTAAAAAATAAGCTTCTGTATGTTCTCTGTCACTTTGTATAAAAACCTCATTTTTTAGATTTGTTTCTATCGGATTATTTTTTTGACACGATGTGTACATTATTATAATCAGTAAAAAAAAGAACCTTATAAATGTTGTTTTTACTTTGTGTTTTGCTTTCATCAATTGTTCATAAAGTATTACATTACAAAGATGCTAACGAAATCAATCTTTTGCTTTACAGCATAAAAAAGAAACGTTATATAATTCCCATTATGGATTTATATAACGTTTTTTATGTAGTCTTTTTGTAGGATTTATTCAGGAAGGAGTACAGTAAAAATAGAGCCTTCGCCCAGCGTACTGTCCGCTATTATTGAGCCTTTGTGGTTCTCGACTATTTTTTTACAAATTGCCAGACCAATTCCGGTTCCGGGGAAATCTGTTTTAGAATGTAGTCTTTGAAAAAGAACAAAAATGGTTTCCTTAAACTGAGGATCAAAACCCATTCCGTTATCTTTAAAAGTAATTTTGTGAAAATGCTTTATATTCTGATCTAATAAATTTGGAAAATCCTGAGAAGAAACTTTCTCACTTTCAATTTTAATTTCAGGAGCAAGATCTGCCTGACTGTATTTTAATGAATTTCCAATCAGGTTTATAAAAAGCTGTTCAATCTGATATGGAATTACAGAAAGCTTTGGCAATTTTGAAACAGTAATAATTGCGCTTTTTTCTTCTATGATTTCTGTAAGTTCAGATTTCGCATTTTCGAACAGATCATTTAGATTTGATTTTATGAATTCTTTTTTGGTCGTATTTGTTCTCGAAAATAAAAGTAAATCATCAATCAGCACACGCATTCTTTTTGCCGAAACTTCTATCTTATATATATAGTCTTTGGCACTGTCTGACAAAACAGCTTTATCAGCGTCTGAAACTCTTGAGATAAATGTCTGGATCTTTCTCAAAGGTTCCTGCAAATCGTGACTTGCAACGTGGTTAAAAGAGGCTAATTCTTTATTACTTGCTTCCAGCTCGGCATTACGTTCTTTAAGTTCTATATTTAACAGATGCTCGTCGGTGATGTCAAAATTAATTCCAAGCAAAATGGTACCGCCTTGCTGATCGGTCAGTAATTTTCCGGTAGATTTAAAATATCGGATTTCGTTATCAGGACGTAATACTTTATAATATATAAAAGGTAATTGTTTTTTATTTATAATGCCTTCCATAGATTCTGCCACCGCATCTCTGTCATCAGGATGTACAAAATTTAAAAAAGTGTCTTTTTCGGGAATAAAACCATACGGATTCACACCTAATAAACGGTATTGGTTTTCTGAATAATCAATTTTTTGAGTATCCAGATCCCATTGCCAGGTGCTGAATTTACCAATAGTTTCAGATTCCGACATTAATCGGGAAGAAATAAGTAATTTTTTGTTGAATACCGTAAGACGTTTTATATCTCTGCTGATCTGTCTGTAAGATAATATTATAAAGGTAAGTGCGGTAAGAAATAACGAAATGGAGAAAACAGGACTTAAAGAGATTTCCTGATCATAAATTTTAAGCCTTCTTTGCAGATAAGCTTTTTCAATGTCATTCATTTTGTCAACCTGAAAACGAATGTTCTCCATTAAAACCCGACCTCCAAACATATGATTGTCGAGTTTTCTCTTATCATATGTTTTTGGGTCGCTATATTTGAAACAATTTTCGAACGAAGTAAAACGCTGAATTATTAAAGTAAATAATTTACGCAGGTTTTCTTGTTGCTTCGGATTGTCTGCCGTTAGTTTTTTTAATGTAATAAATGAAGTATTTACCTTGTCACGCGAATAAGTATAAGGTGAAAGAAAACGGTTATTACGTGTTATAATATAACCTCGCTGACCTGTTTCGGCATCTTTGATAGCCGACATTAATCGTTCTAACTGAATATTTATTTCATACGTGTGCATTACCAACTTACTGGATTCGTTTAAGTCCTGATTGTGTTTGTAAGCAATTGAGGAAAGAAATAACAGAATAAAAACTGCAATTACAAAGATAACTCTTAAGGAGTTAGAAGAATTAAACCGGGGTATCCATTTCATGGAAATGCTTTTATTTTAGGCGCAACAGAAAATTATCACGGTTAAGGCCAGATGTGTGATAGTGCCAATTTAAAGTAACGACTTCATTAATTATTTTTTTTAGTGTATTAAAATCACTTGGTTTTTTGATATAAATATTGGCACCTTCAATAAAAGTGTCTTCAATATCTTCTTCAGAAGATGAAGTAGAATATATCGCAATAATTATATTTTTAAGATGCTCGGTTTTTTTGATTTCGATCAAACATTCTTTACCGGTCTTTTTTGGCATATTCAAATCCAGAAACAGGATATCAGGTAATTTGACATCTGGTGCCTGTAAATATTCCATAAGTTGAAGACCGTCATGAACAAATTGTACTTTCGTCTGAACTCTTACTTCTTCAAAGGCATCTTTAAAAAAAAGTCTGTCATCTTCGTCGTCATCAGCGAGTAAAATGTGTAATGCGTTTTTTTGCATTGATTATAGTGGTATTAGATTTATTTTAAATTTTCTCTTCTCTTTTTAATAATCCTCTGAAAAGCCGATGGCGTAATCCCGGTCGTGTTTTTAAACTGTGTACTCAAATGCGCAACACTCGAATAGTTTAGTAAAAAAGCGATTTCGGTTAAACTCATTTCGTTAACTAGCATTAGTTGTTTGGCTCTTTCTATTTTCTGTAAGATAATGAAATTTTCAATAGAAGAATAGGTTACCTCCGAAAAAACATTCGATAAATAACCATAACTGTGATTTAATTTCTCAGCCAAAAACACAGAACTTTTAAAGTTGTTGTTATCGTCCATGTAAACAAGTTCGATAATAGCATCTTTAATTTTCTGAACCAATACGCTTTTTTGATTTTCTACGACTTCAAAACCAAACGGACCCAGTTTGTTTTTTAAACTCTCAAGTCCTTCAACATCAAGATTTTCATCTAATTCAATTTCACCAAATCCCAATGTGGTAAAATTAAGTTTTTGTTCGTCAAGTTTTTCTTTTAAAAAAAGAGAACAAATGGTGTTAATATCGAACTTTATAAATAGTTTCATAGGATTAAAATAGGGTTAAAGATAATTAATTTTTTTTTGGTTATTGGTGGGTTAAGTATTTATTAAGATAATATTTTAAGAATGTAGTAATTGACTTAACTAAAAAAATACCGTCTAGCTTTAAAAATTAGACGGTATTTCTGTCGGGTCAAAAAAGATTATAAATCAGCAATCATTTTTCTGAACTCATCTTTTGTCTGACCTAATTTTTGTTGAAGTTTTCCATACATTTCATCTTCTTTTCCTTCTTCGTGCATTAGATCGTCATCAGTAAGATCAGCATATTTTTGCTTCAATTTTCCTTTCAACTCGTTCCAGTTTCCTTTTATCTCTGTAGTATTCATGATATTTTATTTTATATGATTTGTTATATCAAAATTGCAAATTAATACCAGATTTCCTTTTACATTAATTTTTATGAATGTTCTATAATTCACATTTAGGCCTGATAGCGGCGCAAAACCCAAGCCATTCTTTCATGTTGCTGCAACAATCCTGTAATAAAATCAGCAGAACCAATGTCGTGGTTATCGTTCTCAAATGCAGGAATATAATCCCTGAACTCAGTTACCAGTTGTTCGTGGTTTTGCAAAAGTTCCTGCAGCATGTTTTTTTGCGAAGCATATTCTTTAGGAGATTCTTTCAAAGTAGAATTTTCAATAAATTCATTCATTGTTCCGATTGTTTTTTCTCCCAGCTGACTAATGCGTTCTGCAACTTCATCAATATTGTTTTCCAAAATTCGGTATTGATCCTCAAATAATTTATGCAATTCCATAAAACTGTTTCCTGAAATATTCCAGTGAAATTTTCTGGTTTTTACATACAATGTCATTTCGTTAGATAAAATCGTGGCTAATATGTTGGCACTCTTCTTTAGATTCTTGGGGCTAATTCCAATATTTGGGCTCATATACTTTTATTTAGGGTTCGATTCAAAAATAATAAGGAGGAAGTTTGATTTATTACATAATTAATTGCAGATGTTACATGAATTCAATGTTTTGTTAACACAAGAGTAAATGATTTATTGTAGTTTTGCCGCCAACTCAAACTAAAACCCCTTACTAAATGAAAAAAAAATTACTCGTTTTATTAATTTTAACTGCCTCATTTACTGTAAAAGCCCAATCTTATATGGGTTATTTTCACGATAATTATGCAGGAGTACAAAGCGTACTTTTTAACCCGGCTTCTATAGCTGATTCCCGTTTTAAGACAGATATCAATTTATTTTCAGTTAGCGGGTCTGTGCAAAATGATTTGTACGGAGTTAAACTTTTTGATGTGTATAAAGATGGATATGATTTTGATAAAGAATCTAAAATGACTCCTTCAAATGCCAATAATGGTCTTGCCAATTTTGATATCATGGGACCGTCGTTCATGTTTAATATCGCACCAAAACATACTATCGCCGTATTTACAAGAGCAAGATCTGTAAGTAATGTGAGAAATATTAATGGTTATCTTGTTGATCAGGTAAAAGATGGATTAGATCAATCAAGTGATTTTAATTTTAATGCAGGAAACGCAAACGGATCTTCAAATACCTGGGGAGAACTTGGTATTTCTTATGCTGCCGTTTTATATCAAAAAGACCAGCATTTCTTAAAAGGAGGTTTGACAGCCAAATATTTGCAAGGTGGTGTAAACGGATATGTGAGAGGCAAAGATGTAAATGTAACGTATGTTGAAAATACAGTAAATCCGGAACAGGGCGTTTTGATGTCAAGCGGAGAAATTACCGTTGGCGCAAGTCAGGATTTTGAAGCCAATGAAGATTATGATTTTGATGCGAAATCAAGAGGTTTTGGCTTTGACTTTGGACTTGTATACGAATGGAGACCGGATTTTGCAGATTATGATTTAGACAGAGCAAAACCTGCAGATAATAATTTCAGAGATTTAAACAAATACAAAGTACGTTTCGGATTATCTGTTACAGATATAGGTTCTATTGATTATAAAAATGCAAAACAGGATACTTATAATGTAAATGGTATCATCACGCAACAAATGATTGATGATGCAGATAACTTGTATGATTTCTTAAACGAACATTATACTAAAACCTCAACATCAAAAGGAGCAAAAACAAATTTGCCAACGGCACTTCATGCAGATGTAGATTGGAATATGTACAGAAAATTTTATCTGAATCTTAACGGAGACATCAATATGGTTTCTGCAGATAAACTGAATAGCTACGGAATTGCAGACAGAGTTTCTTTGACACCACGTTACGAAAGCAGATGGTTTAGTTATTATATGCCACTTACGTGGATGGAATACAGCGGAATGCAGGTTGGTTCAGGAATCAGAGTGGGTGTTTTCTTTATTGGTTCTGGTTCTGTTGTGAGTAATTTAATTTCTAAGGAATCAAAAGGAGCAGATTTTCATTTGGGTATGAAAATTCCGGTGTACGAAAAACAATTTAAAGACACAGACGGAGACGGAGTTATTGATAAAGAAGATGCTTGTAAAAAAGTAGCAGGTCCGGCAGAAAACCACGGTTGTCCTTGGCCGGATACAGACGGAGATAAAGTTTTTGATAAAGACGATGCCTGTCCGGATGTTAAAGGTCCAAAAGAAAATAAAGGATGTCCTTGGAAAGATTCAGACGGAGATACTTTATTAGACAATGTTGATGCTTGCCCGGCAGTTGCTGGTCCGGTAGAAAATAAAGGTTGTCCATGGCCTGATACAGACAATGACGGTGTTTTAGACAAAGACGATGCTTGTCCTAATGAAGCCGGATTACCAGAAAACAAAGGTTGTCCGAATCTGGATGCAGATAAAGATGGTGTTTTAGACAAAGATGATGCTTGCCCTCTGGTTGCAGGTCCAGCAGACAATCAAGGTTGTCCAAAAGTTTCTAAAGCAACATTGGAACAATTAAAAATGGAAGCAAAATCAATCTTCTTCACTACAGGAAAAGCAACTTTAGCAGATGCTAAAAAAGTAGAAACATCTGGAAGATTAGATGCTATAAAAGAGATTTTGAAAAATTATCCAAATGCAAAATTTGCTATTAACGGTCACACCGATAATGTTGGAAATGCAAAAGCAAACCAAAAATTATCTGAGGCAAGAGCAAAAGTTATTATGGATCTTTTGATTGAAAAAGGGGTAAATCCTGCTAATCTGACTTCTCAGGGATTTGGTGCTACCAAACCGGTTAAGACAAATAAAACAGCTGCAGGAAGAGCAGAAAACAGAAGAACAGAAATTGTTTACTTAGGTAATTTGTAAGCAGTTTTGAATATAATACCAAAAAGCCATTCTTAATTGAGTGGCTTTTTTTATTTTTGCATACTTCTAAAAAAGAAAAACTTCTAATCAATTAGAAGGACTAAAAAAACAAGAATGACAACACAACAACTACACGAACAAATTCTTCAGAAAAAATCATTTTTATGCGTTGGATTAGATCCTGATCTGGACAAAATTCCACCACATTTATTAGAAACCGAAGACCCTATTTTTGAATTCAACAAAGCAATAATCGACGCGACTCACGATCTTACGGTGGGATATAAACCGAATACCGCTTTCTTTGAAGCATATGGTCTGAAAGGATGGCTTTCGTTGCAAAAAACAATCAACTATATCAACGAAAATTACCCGGATATTTTTACAATTGCCGATGCAAAACGAGGCGATATCGGAAACACTTCGAGCATGTATGCAAAAGCGTTTTTTGAAGATTTAAATTTTGACAGCGTAACCGTTGCTCCTTATATGGGAAAAGATTCTGTGGAGCCTTTTCTTGCTTTCGAAAATAAACATACAATCATGCTGGCATTAACGTCAAACGAAGGTGCTTTTGATTTTCAGACTTTAAATACAAACGGAAAAGAATTATACAAACAAGTTTTGGAAACGTCTAAAACCTGGAAAAACAGCCAAAATTTAATGTACGTAGTGGGTGCTACAAAAGCAGAATATTTTGCTGATATTAGAAAAATTGTTCCCGACAGTTTCTTATTAGTTCCCGGAATTGGCGCTCAGGGCGGAAGTTTATCAGAAGTATGCAAATACGGAATGAATGATAAAATTGGTCTTTTAGTAAATTCTGCAAGAGCAATTATCTACGCTTCAAAAGGAACTGATTTTGCAGAAAAGGCAAGGGAAGAAGCTTTGAAAGTTCAGGAAGAAATGGCTTCTATTATAGCAAATAAATAAAGTTTTCAGCCTCTGTTTTCAGTCCCAGTTTGTACTGTGACTGAAAACTGCAACTGCGACTGAAAACTGCGACTGAAAACATGAAACAATTAACAGACCAACTAGGCACAATCCATACATTTGAAACTGCTCCAAAACGTATCATTTCTTTAGTTCCTTCTCAAACCGAATTATTGTATGATTTAGGTTTGGAAGAAAAAATTATCGGAATTACTAAGTTTTGTGTTCATCCGTATCATTTGAAATCGACCAAAAAAGTAGTTGGCGGGACAAAGAAAATCCATTTCGAAAAAATAAAATTATTACAGCCGGATATTATCATTTGTAATAAAGAAGAAAATACAGAAGAAATTGTAAATCAATTAAAGGAAATTTGTCCGGTTTGGGTAACCAATATTATTAAGATTGAAGATAATTTTCAGATGATTTCAGACTTTGGTCAAATCTTCAATTGTAGAACCGAATCTCAAAAATGGAACGACAAGCTGGCTTTCGCCCTGAGCGATTTTAAAAAATACATTCAGGATATCGAAATTAAAAAAGCGGCTTATTTTATTTGGAAAAATCCTTATATGGTTGCCGGAAATGATACATATATCAATGAATTATTAAAGCTCAATCATTTTACAAACATCTACGAAGACAAAGGGCGTTATCCTGAAATTGAACTCAAAAAAATGCGTTTAGAAGGCGATCCCGATGTTGTTTTTCTTTCTTCAGAACCATATCCTTTTAAAGAAGAAGATGCTTTTGAAATCGGACGTTTTACACATCACGCCAAAACTGTTTTTGTAGACGGCGAAATGTTCTCCTGGCACGGAAGCAGATTACTAAAAGCGTTCCCGTATTTTAAATTATTACACGAACGATTAAAGAATTAATTAAACGAATTTCTGAATTCTAAAGGCGAAAGGTTTGTTTTGCTTTTAAACAATTTATTGAAAGACTGCGGATATTCGAAACCTAAATGGTAAGCTGTTTCACTGACACTTAACGAAGTTGTCGTAAGTAATTCTTTTGCCTTCTCAATAATTTTATTGTGAATATGGTGCTGCGTGCTTTGACCTGTGAGCGAACGTAACATATCACTGAGATAATTTGGAGAAACATTTAATTGTTCTGAAATATAAGCAACAGTTGGCAATCCTAATTTCTGGACATTTTCACTTTCAAAGTAATTTGATAAAAGCGTTTCTAATTTTTCTAAAAGCGTATTGTTGGCATTTTTTCGGGTAAGAAACTGGCGGTTATAAAAGCGGTTGCAATAATTAAGCAGCAACTCAATATGCGAGATCATTACATCCTGACTAAAGGCATCTATTGAAGAAAGATATTCCTGTTCAATATTCTGCATAATTCCCGTTATCATATTTTGTTCTTTTTCAGAAAGATGCAACGCTTCATTCACAGCATAAGAAAAATAACCATACTCTTTAATTTTTTTTGCTAAAGGATAATTCTGGATAAAGTCGGGGTGAATCACCAACATCGCGCCATATACATAAGTCGTTGTCGGAACTTCGGTAGAAATAATTTGTCCCGGTCCCATAAACAACATTACACCTTCATCAAAATCGTAATAATTCTGACCATATCTCATTTTTCCTTCAAAACCTCTTTTGATAGAAATGCTGTAAAAATCATAAACAACAGATTTTAAATTACTGCCAAACTCGCAGCTTATCTCACTCAAATCTACAAAACTCACCAAAGGATGCTCCGGTTTTGGAATTTTGAGAAAAGAATGCAATTCTGAAATGGAATGTATCTTATGTGGATTGTGAGCTTCTTTTTTCATAATTATACTATTTATAGAGGAAAAGCTACCGTAAAGATAGCTTTTCCTGTAAACATTTAGACTTTATAGATTAACAGCAGCCATTCCCGAAGCATCATAACGATCTCCTGTAATGGTTCCTAACGGAATAATACTTTCTAATCTGTTTACTTCTTCAGCAGTTAGCACTAGTTGTGCTGCAGCGATATTTTCTTCAAGATATTTAACACGTTTTGTTCCCGGAATTGCCAAAAATCCTTTAGAAGTGATCCAGGCCAATGCCAATTGCGATGCTGTAATTTTTCTTTCGTCGGCAATGATTTTTATTTCATTTAAAAGTGCGATGTTTTTATAAAACTGCTCGCCCTGAAAACGAGGAATACTTCTTCTGAAATCATTTTCAGCAAAATCTTCAGGATGTTGTATTTCTCCTGAGATAAAACCTCTACCAAGCGGTGAGTAAGCTACAAAGCCAATATTTAATTCTTCTAATGTTTTTAAAATTCCGTCTTCTTCAACGCTTCTTTCAAAAAGAGAATATTCAGTTTGCACTGCTGTGATGGGATGAATTTTGTGTGCTTTTCTGATAGTTTCAGACGATACTTCAGAAAGACCAATATAACCTACCTTTCCTTCTTTTACTAATTCTGCCATGGCGCCAACCGTTTCTTCAATCGGAGTATTTGGGTCTAATCGGTGTAAATAATACAAATCAATATAATCTGTTCCCAGATTTTTAAAAGATCGCTCAATCGCTTTTTTTACGTATTCTTTTTTACCATTAATCTGCCAGGTAAGTTGTTCGTTATCGTCAATCTCATAACCAAATTTGGTTGCGATACTATAAGCATTACGATTTCCTTTAATGGCTTTTGAAATAAGTCTCTCATTATGCAGAGGCCCGTACAAATCTGCCGTGTCCAGAAAATTCCCTCCCAATTCAAGTGAGCGGTGAATAGTTCTGATGGATTCGGTTTCGTCGGCTTTGCCATAAATATCATTTCCTGCAATCTGAGTCATTCCCATACAACCTAAACCAATGTTTGGAACAATTAATCCCTGATTTCCTAATTTTATTTTTTTGAGTGTATACATGATTCCTGTTTTAAAATTTTAGATTAAAAATTGATAAGACAAAGTTCCATAACTATTACTTTTTTAAAGTAACCAAATCTCTAGTAGTTGTATCCAAAATGAGGAAAAAAGTTTTTGTTTCAGTGTTTTTTGTTTCAGGTTTCAGGTGATTTAACCGCAAGGGTCGCTAAGAATGCGCAAGGTTCGCAAAGCTTTATAAATATAAACTTTGCGAACCTTGCGCATTATATAGTAT
>SEBM01000383.1 GCA_004296145.1 Flavobacterium sp. | reverse complement strand
ATGCCAGTAGGGGTTCATGAATATACTGTTTATTATACTAGTATTCAAAATGACGATGATTCTTCATCTTTAAGAAAATTCTCTTTCAGAAATCTTAATAATGATTATGCTAGTCTTTATACTATTATCATGAATGGTTTTACTGCAAGTCCATTATATGATATCAAATTAGAATTACCAAACAACTATATCTGGTTGCACTATACAGGAAGTGCTCTTCCTGAGAAAGCTACAGTTCAGTTTATGGTTTCAAGCAAAGAAACAGCAGCTGCAACAAGCAGTGTTTCTGAGCCATTCGTAAAAGATCAGATCAATAAATTATTCCAAAAATAATTTACTTCAAGTATAAAATAAAAAAAGGCGATTCATGTTTTGAATCGCCTTTTTTATTTCCAGTTTTCAGTCTCAGTCTCAGTCTTCAGTTGCTGTAAACTGCGACTGCGACTGAAAACTTATATCTTCTTCACATACTGTGTAATAATAACAATTTGTTGTCCGTCTACTTTTCCTTCAATGTATTCGGCATTTTCGTGATCTAAACGAATGTTTCTGACAGCAGTTCCTTGTTTGGCAACCATACTTGATCCTTTTACTTTTAGATCTTTGATTAAAACAACAGAATCTCCGTGTTCCAGGATTACTCCGTTGCTGTCGCGGTGAATAAGTTTGTTTTCGTCGTCTTCGCCTTCTCCGGTTGCTTGTGCCCATGCAAGCGTATCTTCGTCCAGATACATCATGTCAAGCAATTCCTGCGGCCATCCCGCAGCGCGCATACGGCTTAGCATTCTCCAGGCAACAACTTGTACAGCAACATTTTCATTCCACATGCTATCGTTAAGGCATCTCCAGTGATTTAAATCTACTTTTTCCGGATTTTCAATCTGATCAATACAAGTGGTGCAGGCAAATATACTTTCGTCAATTCCGCCTTTTTGAGTTGGTAAAACAGTGTATACTTTCAGGTTTTCTGTTGCGCCGCAAAGTTCACATTTCGATCCGCTTCGTTTGCTTAATTCTCTTTCTATGCTCATTTTTATAATCTTAAATTTCGGCGAAAGTACAGATATTTACTACACTTCGCAAATCTTTGAAGGCAAAATTATTATTGTCGGCGAACTTCAAAAATTTCCTTGTCAGTATATAGTTTTAAAGCATCTTTTTTAGCAATGCTCGATTTATTGGTATAATTTGAATCAACATCAATTTTATACATTTCTGTTTTTTTATCAATTTCCATATTATTAAGGGAAACGTTCAGGCTGTCTTTTGAAATTCCGTTTATTTTCATGGTGGTAAAAAATCCATCAGTAGAATTTAAATAATAAACATCTCCAGCTTTTGGGTTTTTTATGAAGTTTTCAGTATCAACATCGGTTTGGTGTGAACTGTAAAATCCCATAACAGCAATTATGGCAATTATAAATAATCCTGAAAACATCCAGATTGGTGTTTTAATACCGTTTTTTTCTTTTTCTCTTTCCAGTTTTTGCTGAATGGAAGATGATAAATCAGCTTGTTCAAATGTTTTTTTACAAGAATAACATTCGGTAAAAGTTAGTTTTTTGACCGGAAAAAACGGTATTAAATATAAATGCGCATATTTTCCATATACGCTGTAAATCATCGAAACATTTGTTTCGCAGTTAGGACAATCTACGTTGGTAATCTGACCGTTTTTCAGGTTGGTTGCTTTGGTTCCGTAATAAAATAGCATCTTGATATTTTTGAGTTAGTTACTACAAAAATAGATATATTACTTACTTCTCCAAATTTATGTTTTTAAGTAAATGTTGTGTTAAAATTATTTCTTAACCCTAACAGCATCAGGAACCAGCATTTCGTATTCACCGCCATTTCGCAACACGTCACGAACGATACTCGAGCTGATAAAAGAAGTACTGGCTGCGGTCAGTAAAAACACCGTTTCTATTTTAGAAAGTTTTCTGTTAGTATGTGCAATTGCTTTTTCAAACTCAAAATCGGCCGGGTTGCGCAGTCCTCTTAAGATAAAATGAGCTTTTTGTTTTTTAGCCAAATCTATTGTTAGACCTTCATAAGTAATAACAGAAATTTTGGGTTCATCCTTAAAGGTTTCTTCAATAAATCGTTTCCTTTCTTCGAGTGAAAACATATATTTTTTTTCGGCATTGACACCAATTGCAATTACAATTTCGTCAAAAAGAGAAATTCCTCTTTTAATAATATCTTCGTGTCCAAGTGTTATTGGGTCAAATGATCCCGGAAATATGGCTTTTCGCATTTATTCTTTTTTAAGTTTCAAAGCTACACAGGCGCAAGGGCAAAAAGCTTTTCTAGTTCAAAGTTACTAAGTTTAAGGTTTTTTTATCGCTTTTTTTAAGTAAAATTAAGTTTTGCATTCCTAAGTAATGCGAAGCGTATTTATTGCTGCAACCCATTCATCCTTTTTACAAACACCACATTGCGCTGTTCCGGATTTTTGTTCGGTAGTGTGACCGCAGAAAGTGCAGGAATATATTCCGTCATTGGGGATAATTTTACTTTTTGTGCTAAATAATGCAGGTAAAATTGGAAGGCCGTATCCGACATCTTTGTCTTCGTAATAAAAAATGCTTACTTCTCCGCTGGTTTCGATAAAAGCATGTTTTACCTGACCTAAATGCTCAATAGATTTGATTCTAAGTTCAGTAAAAAACTCATCCTGCGCCAGACTTTCTTTTCTAAAAGTAGATACTGAGAATTTGCCGTCATTGATGAGACATTCTGTTTTTCCTTCAATGAATTCTTCAAATCTTTTGCTTTTTCCGGTAAGCCAGGTTACGGCACGGTATAAAATTATTATGACCGTAAAAACTACAGCGGCAGGAATGATTCCGACATCTTCATAAAACATCGGGTCGCCGGCTGCAGAACCAAGCGCAATAATAATTACGGTTTCGAAAATGGATAATTGTTTTACACCTCTTTTTCCTGCCATTTTTAATGTGAGCAGTAAAATAACGAACATAACGGTTGAACGAAATATGACTTCCAACAGGAAATTCTGTGGAAGATTATTAAAAAAAAGCCGATCCCATTCAAATATTTCTTTCATTTTTTTGAAGTGCTAAGATTTTGAGAAACTAAATTACGAAGTTTTTACGGCAGATTTGTATTTAAATTTCCATGTTTGAGATTAATTTTTTCTTGGAATTATGATATTTTTTTTGAAGGTTCTGAGGTGCTAAGCTGCTAAGCTTTTTAGTTTTTTAATAAAAAAAGGTGCTAAGATCTTAGAATCTTAGCACCTTAGTATCTTAGTGTCTTTTTTTTAAACTAACGCTAACTCAATCGCATTTGTGAATAAATCTTCCAGAGAGATTCCGGCTGCTTTAGCTTGTTGTGGAATTAAACTTTCTGTTGTTAATCCTGGAATAGTGTTCATTTCCAACATATACGGTTCGTTGTCTACAATAATGAATTCGCTTCTTGAGAAACCTTTCATTTTTAAGACTTCGTAAGCACGTTTTGCAGTTTCGCCCACTTTTTTTGTCAGTTCATCTGAGATTCTGGCTGGCGTAATTTCCTGAGATTTTCCTTCGTATTTGGCTTCATAATCAAAGAAATCATTATCTGAAACAATTTCTGTAATTGGCAAAACAATTACTTCTCCTTTATAATTGATTACTCCAACAGAAACTTCAGTTCCGTCAAGGAAACTTTCGATGATGATTTCGTTATCTTCTTTATACGCAACTTCAATTGCAATTGGTAATTCAGCTTCTGTTTTTACTTTTGAAATTCCGAAACTTGAACCTGCTTTGTTTGGTTTTACAAAACAAGGAAGTCCCACTTTTTTGATAATCTCTTCTGTATTAATAATATCACCTTTGTTTAGATAGTAAGAAATCGCTGTTTTGATTCCGTATGGTTTTAAAACGGATAATAAATCACGCTTGTTGAATGTCAAAGCCGATTGGTAATAATCGCAAGATGATTGCGGAATTCCAAGTAATTCAAAATAAGCCTGCATTAACCCGTCTTCGCCCGGAGTTCCGTGTATGGCATTAAAAACACAGTCAAAAGTGATTTTGTTTCCGTTTACTGTAACAGAAAAATCATTTCTGTCGATAGGAAATTCAGCATCATTTTCGTCAACATACACCCATTTTTCTTTGAAAATATGAATTCGGAATCCGTTGTATTTTGTTTTATCAAGATATTGATGAACGACGTTTCCGCTAATAAGAGAGATTTTATATTCGCTTGAATATCCGCCCATTATGATGGCAATGTTTTTCATTGTGTGTATAT
>SEBM01000382.1 GCA_004296145.1 Flavobacterium sp. | reverse complement strand
GTTTATAATTAACTTAATAAGATTATTATAAGTAAATACCTAAGTATAAATACCTGATTTTGCTATATTAAAAAATGAATAAATTGATAACTTTCTGTTTTATAAGAAGTTATTTTTTATTGTTTGTCTTACTATTAAAAGTAAAAAATCGAATACGCAAAACAGTAAATTTCGTACAACTGTATAATTTATATTTGCCCGAAATTAATTTGGACTTATAAATTATTAGTGCTCATGAAAAAACTTTACTTGCTACTATTCTTCATTCCTTATTTTGCCCATTCTCAGGATGTTATATGGGAGAAATCTTACGGAGGCAAACATGCCGACTATCTTTTTGACGCACAGCCAACTGCCGATTATGGTTTTATACTGGCAGGAAGTTCCTTGTCTGATAAAACTGGTAATAAAGATGACGATAATCATGGTGATCTGGATTATTGGATCTGGAAAATGAGTGAAAAGGGAGAGCTTGACTGGCAAAAAAGTTTTGGAGGATCAGGTTTTGATTTGCTTCAAAGTATCAAGTCCACAAAAGACGGAGGTTTTATTCTGGCAGGAACTTCTAATTCTGAAAGCGGTTTTCAAAAGGGTGAAAAATGTAAAGGTATTAGCGATTTTTGGGTGATAAAATTAAATGCAGCAGGTGCAGAGCAATGGCAAAGAACCATAGGAGGTAATGGACAGGATGAACTTTTGTCTGCTTTTCAGACCAAAGATGGAGGATATATTTTAGGAGGCTCATCAAGCTCCAATCCACCATCACTTCTTGATACAAATGTTGAAGGAAAAATAGCAACCACTTTTAAGGAAGATCTATATAATAAATCTGAGAAAAGCAGGGGGAATATGGATTACTGGATTGTAAAACTGAATAAAGAAGGTACAATTGAGTGGCAGAAAACATATGGAGGACAATATGCTGATATATTAAGAAGTCTGGAACAAACGGCTGATAACGGTTATATTTTAGCAGGTTATTCCAATTCTCCAATTTCAGGAGATAAAACAGATGCAGAAAAAGGCCTGGGTGATTACTGGGTTATTAAAATAAATGATGTTGGCGAGATTCAGTGGCAAAATACATATGGTGCAGATGGAGATGATCAGCCATATGTCATTCATCAAACCAGTGATGAAGGATATATATTGGGAGGGAACTCAGACAGTAGGAATGCGTTAACCCCATTGGGCGGAATTGTAAGCAACGGAACTGATTTCTGGATTTTAAAATTAGACAAAGAAGGCAGTGTTATCTGGAGTAAGACATATGATTTTGGAAAAACAGACATTTTAACTTCTCTTGTTGTGAATACTGATAACACTTATTTAATAGGCGGTCATGCCAAAACAGAAAGTAAAAGATCTTTAGTAACTGATTTGGCAGGCAAGGCAGGAATAAGTAAAGAAAAAGACGGTATTAATGATTATATAGCGCTCAAAATTGATGAAAAAGGAGAAGAGCTCTGGAATAAAACTGTAGGAAGTGCAGGTGAAGATATTCTTAGAAAGTTGGTCGAGACCCGTGATGGCGGATATTTAATGGCTGGCACTTCAGACTCAAACTCGTCAAAGGATAAAAATTCAAATATTGGGAGTAATGATTTTTGGGTGGTAAAACTCAAAGACAAAACCAAGGTTGAAAAGATTAAAGCAGGGATTGAAGCAATCCCTAATCCGGCGACAGACTACGCCAATGTAATTATCGGCCATGATTTTAAAAAAGGAACTGCTACTGTAGTTGATATCTCAGGCCGTACACTACAAAACTTTTCGATTACCAACAGAACAGTACCTATTGATTTAAGTAAATATTCTGAGGGTATTTATATAGTTAACATCAAAACTGATGTGGAAACGGAATCTGTTAAGATTATAAAATCAGTTAATTAAAGAATCAAAATAATGTATAAATCGACTTTAAAAAAGAATTTGAGAATTTTGTCAATTCTTCTTCTTGTTTCCATAAATACAATTGCTCAAACAGAAAATAATCCCAATACTTTTTTACCCAATATAATCCCGCCATCACCAAGTGCTTATCAACTTGGGAATTATGGGAATGTACCTGTTGGAATGTTTACTGGTTCTCCTAATGTTAATATACCCATCTACAATTATAAAACGACAAATATAGAAGTACCAATAACTATGTTTTATAGTAATAATGGAATAAAAGTAGATGATATCTCATCTAATGTAGGACAGGGCTGGAATTTGAATTTTGGCGGAGTAATAACGCGAATCATAAGGGATTTACCTGATGAGGAAAGATTGAAACCTTTTGTAGCATTACCAACTAATGCTACGTTAGATGAAAGAATAACTTTCTTTAAGTACATAGGTGAAGAGGAGCTTACAGATAGCGAAGCTGACTTATTCAGCTTTAATTTTGGAAATTATTCAGGTAAATTCATATTCAATCATGATGGTACAATAATGTTAATGCCTGCTCAAAATATTAAAATCGAGAAAATAGTAGGTCAGGAATATTTTACATTTATAGCAACCACACCCGATGGTATTAAATATTATTTTGATCAGATTGAATACTCTAAAATATTTAAAGAAGCTGGAGGAAATCCTCTTACGAAAACTTCGATTTCCTCTTGGTATTTATCAAAAATTGTGCACCCAAAAGGAGATGAGATTTATTTTACATACAGGGATAAAACAGATAATTTTATTTCTGCTAAATCGCAAACGCTTTCGGTTCAATATCCGAAAATACAAAGAGGTTGTTCAAGTACTGCAATAACCGGATTTCCTATACTTAGTCCCATTAAGGAGCATCGTATGAGTATTATTGGTAAGGAGATTCAATCAATTAATAGTAATAATGTTAATAATGGAGAAATAATTTTTGATTACTTTGAGAGCAACAGTGGAGATGTAGAATTAGGAAATAAGAAAATAAAAGAAATTACTATAACGACCAATAATAAGGCTAAGAAAATTGATAAAGCACAATTCTCATATACAACTACGTCAAATAAAAGAGTGTTTTTGGATAAAATTCAATTTAATGATTTGGGTAAAAATTACCAGTTTGAATATCTGAATCGAGAAAAATTCCCACCAAGATTATCTTTAAGTCAGGATCATTGGGGGTACTATAATGGTAAGGTTAATACACAAATTGTTCCCAATAAAACAGAATCAGATTTAGATTATATTGATTATGGTGGAGCTGATAAAGAACCAAACGGGGATTTTGCACCAATAGGCATGCTTACTAAAATTATTTATCCCACGAAGGGAAGCACGATGTTTGAATATGAAGCAAACGATTATTATGGAGATAAAGTGATTACCCCTCCATTAAAAAAAGAAACATTATTTATTGACAGGACAGGCCCAATAATAAAGGAAATTACCATTACAACCCAAAATGCACAGGAGATAGCTTTAAGTGGTGCAATTAATTTTGATGATGAATGTCAACTGGACGATTTAGGAAAGACAAAGGCAACAATAAGAGTCAAAAATTTGGCCACAAGTGATTACGTAAATTTATCTAAAAGAACAGGTAATGGTGATCTTACTTCAATAGGCAATTCTGTAGATTTGAAACGTGGCGAGGTAAATGACTTTATTTTACTTGCAAATCCCAATCAAACCTATACCATTTCATTAAGTTTAGCAGGTTCCTCTACACAAAGTATGTATAGACCTTGTACAAGTGCAGGTCTGGATTTTGCATATTTGCCAAGTGCACCTGTTGTTATTAAAACTAATTTAATTTCGGGAGGAGTAAGAATCAAAAGTACTACTGATAATGCATCAGGGACTTCGCTTCCTGTTTACAAAAGGTATTTTTATGCATCAAAAAATGATGTAACCAAATCATCAGGAATTTTAGGATCGCCATCCATATATTTAGATATTTCTAAAGTATTTGTCCCATGTTCGGCTACTGGAGATGGAGGATTGAATCTAGTTGGGTACATACGCGGTTTTATCAATATAACTTCCAGCAGTCTTACCTCACTTTTTGATAATGGAAATTCATGTATTTCTTATCAATATGTAACAATTTCATATGGCGATAATAATTTTGCTAACGGAGGCGAAATGAATGAATTCTATATCTATAGAACCTCAAACAATCAAATATCCGGAGATTTAAGAATATATAGCGCACCCAAAGATTATGGAGTTCTGACAAATGGTATCCTTTTGAAGAATATTATTTTTAATAATAAAAAAGATAATGTACAAGTAACTACAAATTTGTATGATAACATACAACAAAAAGAATCAAAATCATATAA
>SEBM01000381.1 GCA_004296145.1 Flavobacterium sp. | reverse complement strand
TTTTCCTGAAAAGGAATATCAGCATCAAAAATCTCTTTAAGTAACAAAGCAATTTGTTCTAAATAATTGTTTAAAATTTCCTTAGTTACATTTATAGTCAGCTCTTTATCTTCTTTAAATCCAAAAGGAAGAAATCCAGATTTCAAATTTTTGAATGAAATAATACCCACTTCAATAGGAATATCATTTGCCGAAGGCTCAAACATAAATGCATAAGCAAGAACCTGAATAATTTTATCGTTTTTAAGCTCCTGGGTTAATCCATTCCATGATTTCAGGGTAACATTTGTTTTTTCCACTTTTCCGGTCTTATAATCGATAATTCTTATTTTTCCGTTACGCAATTCAATTCTGTCGACATTTCCTTTAATCAGGACCGGAAAAGACAATTCCGGATGATTAAATTCCCGTTCAAATGTTTTTTCTAATGCAATGATGTTTATTGAATCTCCATTTTTTATAGACTCCAATTCCATTTTCAGGAAATTAGAGACATTTCGTTTTGCAACTTCAAACGCCAAAAGGTTACGTCCTTTTTTAATTTCTCCTTCTTTATAAACTAATTTAAATTGTTTCAGCACTTCGTCGTCCAGTAATTTAAAACAATTTTCAATGTCTTTTTCTGAAATGAATTTATCTACAAAAGGATCGTATAAAGCTTTTAAAGTCTCGTGAATAATTGTTCCCAAAGTATTAAGAGCTATATTCTCCTCTACTTCCTCCACTTCACGAATGCGAAGGATTTTTTGAAAATAAAATTCAATCGGATTTCGAATATAACTAGTCAGTGCCGACGGAGAAAAACCTGCTGTAGCAATTTCTCTCAATCGTTGCATAACCGCATCCGATTTTGGAACCTCCATTGGCTGGTAGGCAGTTGTAGGCAAAACAGGATTATAAATATCAAAAGTAAGATTGTGTTTTAATTGTTTTTCAACTTCCAATTGTGTTATAAAACGGCTACGTTCTCCGGCATCCAAACCATCGTTTTCTGTATTATAAATTAAATAGATGTTTTTTGCCCTTTGCAATAGATGATAAAAGTGATAGGTATAAATGGCATCTTTTTCTTTAAAAGTTGGCAAGCCCAATTCTTTTTTGACATCATAAGGAATAAAGGAATTTTGAGATTTTCCGGCAGGAAACTTTCCTTCATTCATAGACGTTACAATAACGGTATCAAAATCCAAAACACGGCTTTCCAGAACTCCCATAATTTGGAGTCCTTTTAAAGGTTCACCTTCAAACGAAACTTCGGCAACATCAATTACTTGCTTATAAATAGCATATAGCGTATCAATGTTATCAATGTGAGTATGCTTAGAATAATAATTAATAAGTTTATTGATTACTTTAAAAACAGCAAAAACAAAAGATTTGGCGATTTTTTCCTCTTCGTTATCATTACTAAAGTTTTCCTTTATTAAAAGCAAAAGAGTTGATATGTTTTCAAGAACTGCTATAGAACCTTTCTCCCATTTTTGAAACAATAATTGGAATAAAACTGAAGGATTTGCATTGAGTTCAAACAATCTGTTATGCGTGATAAAAGTATAATTGTTCTCTTTTATAATCCTTACTAAACCGTATGTATTTGCATAAGGTTCTACTAATGGATGCGTTAAAATATCCAATACATCTTTATAGTAAAAAACATAACTATCTCCTTTTCTTGAAAGCGTATTGGTATGCATTTTAAACAATTTTGCAATCAATATCTGCGATGGATTATTCTTTCCCGAATATCCCATTGTTATATTTAATGCACCAACTGTTGATGGTAAAGAATACAAAACCGGCATTAATAAATTCTCTTCACCCAAAACAATCGCAACTTTATCAAGAGACGTTATTGGATTTTCTAAAATTATATTTTCAATAATGCTTCCGGCTAATTTGGCCTGACCAATCGTTTTTGGAGTTCCGATAACCTGTATATTTTTGGACTGTGAAAAATCATCAACAATCCATTCAAAATGATTTGATTTATAGTGTTTCCAGTTTTCTTTAAAACGTCTCACAAAAAGACCCGCATCATGATAAGGATCATTTAAAAAAACCTGGTCTACATCCCAGTATATTTTAGCCTGATCCAAAGCCAAAAGATGCTGTACAATTTTTTCTTCGGCTGCATTTAAAGCATTAAATCCTGCAAAAATGAAAGTCCGATTTGATATCGTATTTGAAAAGTGATTTAGATTATTAACCGCTTCTCTGTAAATCAGTCCCTGATAACCAATTCCTTTGTTAAGTAAATGATTATATAAGGAATCATAATATAAAGGAAGAAGTTTCCAGAAGTCAATATAGTTTTCGAGAAGTTTCGTTTTATTCTCCACTTCTAATCCCCATTTTTTTATATCCTCGATATCTTTCAGATAAGATAAAACATGGGAAGGTTCTAATAAATACCGGTCTATTTCATTAAAATCCTGAAGAAGTGTTTTTGCCCAATTGGCAAATAATTCAAATGATTGCTGATGTTGTTTTTCTGTAACAGAAAGATATACTTCGTAAAATTCAAATAAAAGTTCAATTGAATCAACCGATCTTATCGTGGCCACATCCTGCACAAAATCCTCAATACTAATAATGTCCGGAGAAAGAATAGTATGCGTAGTTTCTTTTTTCAAAGCTTCTATTAAAAAAACCCTTGCCCTTTTGTTAGGTAAAATAATAGTAGTCTCAGCAAGTCGGCCTGAATAATCCTGAATTATAACCGTTGCTATTTTTTCGAGAAAAGAAGTATTTATCATTGTATAAAAATAAAAAAAGCCATTCAATTAAGAATGGCTTTTAGTATTTATTTAGAAAGTAAATTATAGTTTACCTTCGTATTTAGAACCAATGTGTTTGATTTCAGTTCTTCTGTTTTGTGCTTTACCTGCAGCAGTTTTGTTACTTGCAACTGGTACAGTAGATCCAAATCCTTTAGCTACTAAGTTATCAGCGTTAACTCCTCTTTCGATCAAAGCATTCATTACAGCGTTTGCTCTGTCTTCAGAAAGTTTTTGGTTGATTTTAGCAGAACCTGTACTATCTGTGTGTCCTTCAATAGAGAATTTCGCGTTTGGATAGTTTTTAAGGATTTCTTTAATAGCATCTAATCTAGCTGGAGTTTCTTTGTCACCAGTTTTGAAAGTAGCTTTACCTGAGTTGAAGTATACCGCTCTAGCTTGAACTTTAAGATCTTCTAACGCCTCAGAAGTTACTTCTGGACATCCTCTGTTACTAGCAGGACCAGCAACTGTAGGACAATCATCATCTTTGTCTAAAACACCATCTTTATCAGCGTCTAAGAAAGGACAACCACCGTTTTCTTTTGGACCAGCAACTGTAGGACATTTGTCATCTTTGTCAGCGATTCCGTCACCGTCAGCATCTGGACAACCTTTTAAAGCAGCTAAACCAGCAACATCTGGACAAGCATCATCTTTATCAGCAATTCCGTCACCGTCAGCATCTGGACATCCATTTAATGCAGCTAAACCAAATACATCTGGACAAGCGTCAGAAGCATCAACGATTCCGTCTCCGTCAGTATCAGGACATCCGTTGAATTGTTTTAAACCAGCAACATCTGGACAAGCATCATCTTTGTCATAAATTCCGTCTCCGTCAGTATCTTTACCTCCGAATTTGAAAATTAAACCAGCAGTGTGTTGAAAGTGAGACGGAGCATCTGGAGTTCCAGTAGCATCTTCTCTATCACCACTAACTGACCATTTGTACTTTGTAGCAAGTTCAAGACCAATAGCATCAGTAAACCAGAAAGTAATTCCAGCACCTGGATTTACAGTTCCGTAGCTGCTATCTCCGAAGAAAGTATAACCTCCACCAACAGATAACGAAGGATCAACCACTTTAGATTTGATTAATTCAGCGAAGCTATATTTAACAGTAGCATCGATTCCGTAATACATCAAATCACCTGGGTTTTCAACAACCATACCTCTACCATCGTGATTAGGGTTACTTGGATCAAAAATAACATATTTGTCAATTTTATTCACAGACCCTTGTAATCCAACAGAAAATCCTGATCCTACATATCTAGACACTCCGATGTAAGATAAAGATGGAAGAATATTCCAGTTATCTTTTACAGCGAATGGCTGAGAGAAATGCGCCGGAAAAAAGTCAACATGATCTGGACTTGCACTAGTCCTTGTATCCACGGCGTTAACCCCAAAAGAGATCGCCCATGGATTGTTGCTGTCTTGCGCGTGAGAGGAGATCCCCATCACCATCATTACAGCAACTAAAAGTTTGTTAAGATGTGTTAAAATGTGGGTAACAT
>SEBM01000380.1 GCA_004296145.1 Flavobacterium sp. | reverse complement strand
GCCGTTACAAATCCAAAAAACATACTTTCCGGAACCGAAACATAACCCGCTGCTGGCGTAATGGCTACCAAACCAACAACCGCGCCGATACAAGCACCTAAAGCCGATACTTTTCTGCCGTTCATTCTGTCAAAGAAAACCCAGGTTAACATGGCCGCAGCCGATGATGTAGTTGTTGTTGCAAAAGCCATTGCTGCAGTTCCGTTGGCTGCAAGAGCCGAACCGGCATTGAAACCGAACCATCCAAACCATAACATTCCAGTTCCTAATAAAACAAACGGAATATTGGTTGGGATATGAAGACTGTTTTTTCTTTTTCCTAAAACAATTACACCAGCCAAAGCTGCAAAACCGGAACTCATGTGAACCACTGTTCCTCCTGCAAAATCTTTTACTCCAAAATAACTTCCTAAAACCCCTGTCGGATACCAAACAGCGTGACATAAAGGAGCGTAAATAAAAATGGTAAATAAACTGATAAATATTAAATAAGAAATAAAACGAACGCGTTCTGCAAACGAACCTGTAATAATTGCCGGAGCGATAATCGCAAATTTCATTTGAAATAAGGCAAATAACATAAACGGAATCGTGCTTGCCAGTTTTTTATGCGGAAGGATATTAACATAATCCATAAAAGCAAAAGTGGTCGGATTACCAAAGAAACTGTAAAAATGATCACCGGAACCAAAACCTACCGGATCTCCAAAAGCTAAACTGAAACCGACTGTAACCCATAAAAGTGTTACAACGCCAAGACAGATAAAACTTTGAAGCATAGTCGAAATTACATTTTTCTTACCGACCATTCCGCCATAAAAAAACGATAAACCCGGTGTCATGATCAAAACCAGACAACATGATGTAAGCATCCAGGCAACATCTGCAGGAACAATATGATCTGTAGTTCCAAATTCAGATAAGACATAATTATTTTCGGTTACAGTTGGCCAGAATGCACCTATTGTACACACGACACTAATCATAAGAAAGGAAATAATCCAGCGTTTTTCTATTTTCATTTTTCAAATCTTTAAATGAACCCTATTTTTTTTAGGGTCAAAGTTAAAAAAAAATAAATATTTTGGATTTAAGGGTGGTAAAAATAGAGGTGTGGTATTTATTTTAGTCAATTTTATAAAATTAGCCTCATTTTTTTGACAGAATTCTATTTTGAATGTCAAAAAAACGAGGCTAATTGATAAAAACGTTATAATTAAAACGGTATCAGGTTTCTTAAAGTGCTCAAAAAGTTAGAATTATAATAAGAAACCGCGATTTTGTTTTATTTTTTCTGAAGTTTAGAAATCAAAACATCTTCTACGGGTGTTTTTATTTTGGTAACAGCGTCCACTTCATCATTCGGAACTGTCATGGATAAAACATAGTGCTGGATTTTCCATTCTTTTCCGACTTTGATCAAAACTCCCGATCCGCGGCAGATTTTCATTTGTGTGTTTAATAGTTCGTCAAACCAGGCAATTTTTCCGGATTTGTCAAAAAAGATATGACGTTCAAGAGCTGTAAAATTCCAAGTTGTTCCTTTGTCAAAAAAAGGTTTTGCCCAGGTTTTAAATTCCGGTTTTGTCCAGTTTTCGGTGGCATCGGTTCCGATGTAAACGGCGTCGTCTGAAAGTGAACTAAAATAAGCTTCAAATTTTACATCAGCCGCCGCTTTATGCCACGTATCTAACATGTTATTGATTTTGTCTTTTTCGGTGTTTTGCGCATTCGCGAAAGCGGTAACGAATAGGAGTAAGAGAGCAATTTTTTTCATAAAAGTTTAGTTTGGTATAAAGTTAAGAAATATACGGAACTAATTTTTTTAAACCATATAAGTTATATAAGTTCATTTTTAGATTTTTTCTGGTAAATAATTCTCTCGCAGATTTTGCAGATTTTGGGGATTTTTCTGCACCAATTAAAATATCTGCCCAATCTGCTAAATCTGCGTAAAAAAAACTTTACAAATAGTCATTCAAACCTTTTTACCTGAACTTATATAACTTATATGGTTTAAATTCAAAAAACCAGTATATTTGAATGCTTTAAAAATACCACATTATGAATCCGAAAATCTTTATAAGTTCATTAGTCATTTCCTCTTTAGTTTTGGTGTCCTGCAAAAAGGAACTGGAACCTCAGGAAAACACGCCAACATCTGAATTGGTAAAATTAGGATTAATGAAAGACACGACAAAAGTCAATTCGGTAGCTCAAGCGCAGCCCGTTACGAATCCAAATACGGTGATGAATGCCACGGGCGGAATAAACCCTGCGCACGGACAACCGGGACACCGTTGTGATATTGCTGTTGGCGCACCGTTAAATTCGGCTCCGACACAAACGCAAACACAACAAACTACAACGACTCAACAAGGACAAACCGTTCAGGTAAATCCGAATCAGCAAAATGTGGTGACTACTACAACAACGGTTGCAAAGCCAGTAAAAGTAGCAAAAGGAATGAATCCGTCGCACGGGCAGCCGGGGCACCGATGTGATATTCCGGTTGGAGCGCCTTTAAATTCTCCTCCGGCAAATAACACAGTAGCAACTTCTACCGGAAACACAGCACAAAGCGGAACTACAACACAAAACTTTACAGTAAGTCCACCAGCAAATAATCCCGTTCCTGCTTTGTTAAGCACAGCAGAAACGCCAAAAGTTGCCGAAGGTATGAATCCGGCACACGGACAACCAGGTCACCGTTGCGATATCGCCGTTGGTGCACCTTTACCGAAATAGTAAGAGAAAGTGACAAAGGTTCAAAGCAACAAAGGGACAAAGGCTATGAGTTTTCTCTGAGCCTTTGTCCCTTTGCACCTTTGCACCTTTTTTTAATTAATGCTCTTTGATTTTCTCAAAAGTGGTAGTCAGCGATTTTTTGACTTTGGCCAAAGCACCGCTAAAAGCTTTTTCTAATGTATCTGAATGTTCTGTAACAGTGATTGGCTGTAGTCTTACAGGACGAACTTCGATTACGCATTTTTTGTCGTTTAGACTGAATTTTTCGCCATTTTCGTCTCCAAAATGAACTTCTACGCGTGTAATTTTATCTTCAAAACGGTCTAAACTTTTTTCTATTTCGGCAGAAAAGTAAGTTTCTAATCTTGCGCTTCCTTCAATATTTTTATCGGTGTTGATTTGTACTTTCATAATCGGTTTATATTTTAATGATTGTTTCTCAAAGCTATTTTTTTTAGATTAAAAAGGCAAGTGAGTTAAGGAAACATTATGAAATTTCTTAAAGTTTTATTTGACAATTTTGTAATTTTAGATTAGGAAGAAATCGTATTTATGACTTAATTTTAGAAATAAGAATAAAATAAAGAAAAAACTTACAATTTAATTTGAATTTGTATTTTTGTTGTTCTAAACTTTCAGATTATGATACAACAAAAAACTTCTGCCCATGTGGTATGCTGGCGGTATTGGAAACAACCGCAACGCTCTGAAAGGCGTAGAGCAGCTAATCCATGTGGGTTTTTTAATTCTCTAAACTTTCAGATTATGAGTACAAACAACCTTTCAAAAGAAACTGAATTAAGATTGGCAGATTTTTTCAACCATTCCATTGATTCGAAAAGCATGGCAAAAACTATTCGACAGGTAAATTATCTCTTTGCATTACACGTAATGCTGGATAAAGAATTACAAACAAATCTCTGCGAAAGCTTTTATTGGCTAAATAAATTAGCTGAAACGCTGGATCCTTATTTGGATATTGAATAGATTTTTTTGAAATTAGAAAAAGCCACTGCGAAAGAGTGGCTTTTTTTTATGAGTTATCTCGTTATTTGGAGTTTTTTAGATTTTTTTGATTTCCAATTTGATTACATGATTGCATACATTGCATTCGATAAAACTATTATCATCAATAAACATATCGATTTCAATTTCATAATCACAAACTGGACAATTGTAAATAATATCAATTAACTTAATCGGTGGATTAAGTATAGTTGGTACAAATAATATTGAATATTCTGTCATACTTCAGCTTTGATATATATAATCGTATATAAAGTCGTTGATTTCTTCGCTTTCGGAGTCAAATTTTAGAACAATTTTAGAACATAAATTATCAACCCATTTTTCAATTTCTTCTAACATATTAAGATTATTTAAAAAATACAAAAGCGAATTTTCGGTATTAAAATCATCTATAAATATTGCAATATCTTCTTTAAAACTATCTGCGTAATTTTCATTTGAGCGAGAAAGATAGTTTTCTAAATAATTTATTTTTTCCTTTAAACTTAACATAAGATTTTTATTTCAAAGATAAATAAAAACC
>SEBM01000379.1 GCA_004296145.1 Flavobacterium sp. | reverse complement strand
ATAGCAGCAGCAGAAAAAGCCGATAGCGCCGGCACTGTAATATTGGACTATCAAAAAAAGGTAAAATGTTTATTTAATACTATTGCATTTTAAGTAAAAATGCCTTTATTTTACAACTTTAAAATCTTTAAACAATATAATTTAGTTAAATATGGAAATGAATGTTTCAAAATCAGATGAGCAGTTAGTTGCTAAAAAATCAGCAGGTCTTAACCCTGCACTTATTATTCCTATCTTACTATTAGTGGGGATTGGTATTTACTTATTTATTTTTGGGGCTCCAGGTAATTTTAAAGATCCAGAACAGTTTGACGGAGCTATATCAGTAGCTTTTTCTGATGTTGATTCTAAGAAAATTGAACCGCCAACGGGAGGGATTATCGGGACAATCTATAAAGGTGGATTTATCGTTCCTATTTTGATTACATTTATGATCACAGTGTTAGTTTTCTCGATTGAAAGATTTTTCGTGTTAAGCAAAGCATCTGGTAAAGGTAATTTGGATAACTTCGTAGTAAAGGTTAGAAGCTTACTAAACCAAAATAAAGTTGACGAAGCTTTAGAAGAGTGTGACAGACAAGAAGGTTCTGTTGGTAATGTAGTTAAAGAAGGTTTGACGACTTATAAGGCTCTTTCTAATGATACTACTTTAAACAAAGAGCAAAAGATGGTTGCTTTAAATAAAGCGATTGAAGAGGCTACAACTCTTGAAATGCCAATGCTAGAAAAAAACATGATGATTCTTTCTACTTTGGGTACTGTTGCAACTTTAGTTGCTTTGTTAGGTACAGTAATCGGGATGATTAAAGCGTTTGCTGCATTAGGTGGTGGAGGTGGTACTCCAGATGCTGCTGCATTGTCAACTGGTATTTCTGAAGCATTGATTAATACAGCTTTAGGTATTGGTACTTCTGCGATTGCAATTATCCTTTACAACTTCTTTACATCAAAAATTGATGGATTGACTTACAAGATCGACGAGATCGCTATGAGCATTCAACAATCTTTTGCAGAATTCAACTAAGAATTTTGTAGCAAGATACTTGCATTGTAAAAAGAAGTGTTTAATTAAAAATAAATAAAATAATGGCGAGAGTCAAACCAAAAAGACACGGTGTAGTGACAGATATGACGGCAATGTGCGATGTTGCTTTCTTATTACTTACGTTCTTTATATTGACCACTCAGTTTAAGAAACCTGACGTGGAGCAGATTAAACCGCCATCTTCGATCTCAGAAAAATTGCTTCCTGATGCCAGTCTTATGACTGTAAATGCAACTCCAGAAGGGAAATTTTATTTCCAGCCTGTAGAAAATGCAACAGAAAGAGGAAAGCTTTTAGATAAAATGGGTCAAAAGTATAATGTTACTTTTGATACCAAACAAAAAGCTGCTTTTCAAAGAGTTCAGGCAATTGGGGTTCCTATGAACCAGCTAAAAAGTTTTTTAGATTTGCCGGGAGATGCGCAGAAAAATTATAAAGGTTCTGGGATTCCCATGGACAGTACAAATACACAATTAACAGATTGGATACAGCAAAGTTTGAGTGTGAACCCAAATTATAAATTAGCTATAAAAGGTGATGTAAACACTAAATTCCCAAATGTTAAAAGTTTATTTGAGGGGTTAAGAGATATTGATTTTCTAAACTTTTGGTTGATAACGTCACAAGAAAAATCTGAATAATACGATTGTAAAAAATGGCAGAAGTACAAGTACAGGAAAAAGGCGCCAAAGGCGGTAAGGTACGCTCCAAGAAGCAAAGTACCCGAGTGGATATGACTCCAATGGTAGATTTAGGTTTTCTTTTGATTACATTCTTTATGTTTACAACAACATTTAGTAAACCAAATGTAATGGATTTGGGTCTTCCTGCAAAACCTAAAAAGGATCAACCTAAACCGCCTCCAACAGATATTGATTTAACAAATTCAATTACTTTATTATTAGGAAAAAACAATAAGATATATTGGCATCAGCAGGATCCAACGTCTTTAAATGACGCAAATCTTAATGAAACTAATTTTGATAGAGAGGGTTTGAGAGCGATTATTAAGCAAGCAAAATCTAAAGCGAAAGATCAAAATAAATTTACTGTGATTATTAAGCCAACAGATGATGCAGTATATAAAAACTTCGTAGATGTTTTAGATGAAATGGCAATTACAAAAAGCGAGAGATACGGTGTTACCGATCTTAAGCCGTATGAAAAAGCAATCTACGACAAAAAAGTAGGGAATTCTGGTGCTCCAGCTCCTGCTTCGAAGTAATTAAAGAACCATTAAATTTAAAAAAATGGCAGACGAAAATGTGTACATATCAAATGGGTCTCTGGATGAGATTGTATTTGAAAATAGAAATAAAGGCTATGGTGCTTATGATTTAAGAAGTAGTTATCCAAGATTACTAACGAAATCTTTTATCATCGGAACATCATTGTTTTTGGTTGCTGCTTTATCACCTTTCATTTATTCTACTATTAAAAATTTGACTGCACCTGAAAAAGTTGAAGTGAAATCTGAATTGGTAGAAATTTTGGAAGATGAGCCAATCATTGAAGAAGTGAAGCCAGATGAACCACCGCCGCCACCTCCTCCGAAAGAAGAGGAGAAAATTGAAGTAATTCAAAATGTTGTTCCTGAACCGGTAAAAATTCCAAAAAATGAAACTCCACCTCCAAAAATTTCGGAACAAATTGATACTAAAACGGGTGTGACAGCACAAGAGGGTGTGAAAACTCCAGCTTATACTCCACCTCCGCCGCCGCCATCTACAGGTACTAAAGCTTCAACAGCTGAAGTTAAGCCTCAAGTGACTGATCAGGTTTATAGTGAGGTAGAGCAGACAGCAGAATTCCCTGGAGGTATTAATGCGTTTAGAAATAAGGTTTCTGGTAACTTCGATGGTTCAGCAATGAACGGTGATGAAGGTACTGTAAAAGCTGAAGTAACTTTCGTAGTTGAAAGAGACGGGTCTATTACTGACGTGAAAGCTAACGGTAAAAATTCAGATTTTAATTCTGAAGCTGTGAGAACAATTAAGTCAATTAAAAATAAATGGACTCCTGCAAAAATCAATGGTCAATCTGTTCGTTACAGATTTAGATTACCATTAACGATGAATTTTGAAGGATAATATTTATCTTAAATACTATTAAAAAAGAGAAGCAATTGCTTCTCTTTTTATTTTTTTTAATACTTTTGTTATATGATGTTCAATTGGTTATCTTTAATCACAGGATTGTTTTATATAGTTCTAGGAATTGTAATTATTGTCTACAAATTCTTCTTCGCCGTTTTGGAGCCCGCTGTGGCATATCCTCTCGGAGCAGTTGTAATGATGTATGGTGTTTTCAGAATATGGAGAGCCGTTTCAAAAATTAAAAATACCGGGGATAATGAATAATTTGAAGATATTATTATTTTTGCTACTTACATTTGCAGTGAGTTGCTCAAAAAAAGTAGATAAATCTCCTTCATATCACAAGGGAGATATGACAATTTTAACTGATGAATCTTTTACAAGCGTAACTGAAGCATTAGCAGATGGATATATGATCAATTATCCCGAAACTAAAATAAAAGTTGTTACCAAAAAAGAGGATTTAGGATTCTTAGATCTTTTAAAAGATAAAGCAAGAATCGTTGTAATGTCTAAGGAGTTGTCGACTTCAGAGATTAAAGCTTATGAAGAACAAGCGGGTCTGAAATTTTTGCCTGCAAAATTTGCGGCAGATGCAGTTGTTTTTGTTGTTCCAAAAAGTTCTACTAAAACAAGCATTACAATGGATGAAATCACTCAGGGAATGCAGTCAGATGATAAAAATTTTATTTTTGATGGTGCAAACTCAAGTAATTTGAATTTTGTAGCACAAAAACTTAAAAAGCTTCCTAAAGATTTGAAATATTCTGTTATCCCTGGAAGCACAAATATTATTGAAGAATTAGGTAAATATCCAAATAAAATTGGAGTTATTGGTCTCAACACAATTAGCAGACCTTACGACAAAAAAGCAGAAAAATTAAGAGAACTTATCAAAATTTTACCCGTTGAAGAAAATGGAAAATTATATTCTCCAGATTTTGAAGGCTTACGTGAAATGAAATATCCGTTCACAAGAGTCTTATATTTCTTAACAAATGAAGGTAATTTTAACATTGCCAGTGGTTTTATAAGATACTCATGTACACAGCTAGGACAAATAATCGTGCAAAAAGAAGGGTTACAGCCATATAACATTTATAGAAGAGAAGTGCAGATGCGTTAAATAATATTAAAATCATTTGATTACCAAATTAATTCGTTTATTTTGGTCTGAAAATTGTGT
>SEBM01000378.1 GCA_004296145.1 Flavobacterium sp. | reverse complement strand
CATCATTAAAACCTGTGAAAGCCCAGCGCATGCTTTTGTTGATGAAAACCTTTAGTGAAATTAAGTCGAAATAATACTGCGCATCAGCAGGAATATAATCCAATTTTACCCTGTTTCTGACATATTGAAAAACGTAGTTAGATGGATTGAATGCCTTCAAATTTTCTCTGGCGGATAACTTAACAGTTAAGTACAATGCGTTTTTACTGGGTTTTTGCCAGCTTCCGCTTAAATAAATTTGATCTATATAGTTAAGTCTGAAACTTCCAGTGGTTTCATATTTGCGTTTTGCTGCGTTGTAGGCTCTTTCCTGCAAGTTTAATACACCGTCTTTTAACTTGCCTTCGAGAATCATTTTATTCGCATTTCCATTTTTCTTGTAAAAATATTCACCAGCTACACTATCGCTCTTTTGATTAATTTCCAATTTCATTTCTATCGGATATTTGTCTATCGAGCCTGTAAAATTGATGATTGAAATAATTTTTGCTTCCTGAGCTTTTAACTCAAAAACACAAATTATCATTAGCAACGAAATAAATATTTTCTTCATCGTGTGTTTCTCTGTATTATCTAAACTTCATGACCAGAATGGTTTTCTCATTAAATAGCATACTGTTTATTGATTTTTTCTTCGGGTTTGGCGCTACACAAATACAGCACTATCAAAAAGAAATACTCTAAAGGTTTCATTAAAATATAAACAGCGTTTGATGCTTTGGGAGTAGTAATTTTTTTCGATAGCGGATAACCATACTTATCATAAAAACTTCTAATCACCTTGTGGAAAGCAGGTGCGTTTTGCTGTATCAACTCTTCAAAAGCATTGGCTATTAATAACTGACGATTGACAACAATTTCGTGGCCATGTCTTTTTCCGAGACGTAAAGGTTTCACGATTGAAGGCGTCCCACAAACGGCAACGGTGCAGAGATAATGTCCTTCGTGTCCTAAAAATGGCGGATGTGTTTTTTGGGAAAATGTCCAGGTAGTGGTTTCGGTAAATACTTTCGTGATCGAGTTGGCATCCTGACCGAAAAGCATTAAGATCGCCACGATGATTGCAAAGACTGGAATGAGCATGGCAAGAATCCACAGGGATTGGTTTTCTGTATTGGCTAATTTCAGATTTAAATAGTTTAAAAATTTATTTCGATAGGTTTTGGTATTTGCGTCTACAGCCTCGGTAATAACTAAACTCACTAATACGGTGATACTCGTGATCATGTAAGCTATTGGAAGCAATGCAAATAGAAATGTTTCGCCACTTTGCTCTGTATTGGTACTGGTTTGTATAATAACCGCTGCACTTATTGGAATGCCAATGATTACAAACACTATGCAAAGTGAAAAAAGCAAGGGCGGCAGTAACTTACCTTTGTACCACAATTTAATAAGCCCGAAAACAGCAAGCACAAAAAACACGATCAATGTTGGTAAATGTCGAGATGCAAATGGTGTGTAACCTCCATCTACGATATCGATGGCGGTATAATAGTCATCGCCATTAAATAGCCATACTAAACAGAATAAACACCCAGACAAAACAAAAAAACTTATGAAAACGAATTCCCAGATTACGGTTACAGGTTTTGTAGTTTGCCTTAGTATCTTATAAAAAAAGTAACCCATCACAGGGCAAGTAATAAAAAATAAAATGATGAATACTGTCATTTTAATTCGCCTTAGTTAGTTTCATTTGATACAAATCCACATCAGAAACATGATATTTTCCGGTAAGTTGTTCAATCTTACCTGCGTCCAAAATCATTTCGGAGTTATTCAAAATCTGATAACTTCCTCTCGTATTTGTAGTATCTGGTGGTCGGTTTGGACCATCGAAAGTGCTGATGTATTCGCAAATCATATTTATTTTTACAGGCGATTTTTCTGCTTCAAATCTTACCTCTATCGATCTTCTAATCATTCCCTTTGGGAGATTTTTAGCACCAGTATAGGCGTTGTCTACAAGCCCTTCATATTCGCTGTAAAACGGGCTACATCTATCTGTTTTGCACCATTCCTGAAAGCCATTTTTAACTAGATAAATGGTATCTGCAGATTTATTAAAGCCTATTTTCCAATCACTGTCTTTCAGCAAAGTTGCGATGTTAAACGTTTGATTAGTTTTTCTTAAAAAAATAGTATCGATATTGGTTTTCGCTCCTTTTCTACGTCCGCCACCCCATTTATGAAAAATAGAAATTGCATCTTTTTCAAAGCCTTCCTTTTCTACTGGCTCAAAAACCATTAGCGGCGGTGCTTCCATTGCGAACATTTCTGTTAAGAAAAATGCATTGTAACGTTGTTCGGTAAGTTTAAACTTTCCGTTATGATCTGTTAAAGTTTCGCCAACCTTACAATCGGCGATGGGGTTTCGATCGTAATCTACAATCACCCCGGTGATCTCTGGTCGCCTTAGCCGTGAGATGCAAGATTGAGCGCCCAGTAAAATGCAACTTAACAGCATGAAACAAATATTTACGTTAAGCTTTTGCATATTAGTTGTGGTCAGTCAATTCCAATTCATCCAAAGATGCTTTTGTTTCTTTAAGTACTTTTATTTCTTCATTCAGCTTTTTTATTTCAGCATCGAAATAAGCCGCATCTGTTTTGGGCCTAATGATTACGCCGTCTTTTTTTGTTGTGATTTTACTAGCGTAAGCTTTAATTACCAAATCGTATGGAGCGAAATCAGTGATTGGATATTTCGCAGTTTTCCAAAGGTTACTGTAAGCCACTGCTTCGCTGAATAAGGGTTGATGATAGTCATAAGTTTCATTGGGCTTAATGGCATAATCGTCGTTAAAGGTTCCTCCACTACCTTGAGCAGCTATTTTCTCTCCAGTTTTTTTTGAGTAAATTTCAATATTAAACATGTATTCGCCAATTAAAGCTTCGGTGGAAGTATTTGTGAAAACCAAGTCCAAGTAAGGCGACTTTGGGTCATCCGAAAAAAACTGGTCTTCGCTAATGGAAATTTTAGTTAATTTAAAAGCATCTATCTGCTTATTAACTTTGGCAACCTTAAGTTTATCTTTTTCTAAACTATCAATCTCTGCTGTTTTTTTGATAATCTTTTCATCTCTGTCAGCAGCTAAAAAGTCTTCAGCAAAGCTGATGATCGCACTATAGCGCTTACCATCGATCATTTCCATCGAAATTTTATCAAATGATTTGCCTTCATATTTTTCCGGTGAATTCCACTTTTCTTTCATTGCTTTTACCGCGATGAGTCGAAAAGCTTTTTCCAGATTTTCTTTTTCATTTGCATCTAGTTTTTCTTCCATTTTGGCTCTGGAAGTTTTAAAAGATTGTTCGTCTTTGCCAGAGATTTTGGGTCCGCAAGCAGACAGTAGCAACATGCTGCAGGCAATTATTAGCGTTGAATAAGTGTTTTTCATTTTGAGGTATCTATTCAATATTTAGAACTGTTCAATCGTTACTTTTTCACACACATGATCACGTTGAGCGTAGCCGAAATGTATTAAAAATTCCTAGACTACTTTAAAATGAGCGCAATAGATAATTCTATTTCTTTTGTGACTGCCTATAAATCGTCTCCGTTACCTTTTCGCCATTGAGGTAATAATGTGTAAAAAGTATGGTTCCATCAGGTTTGTACATGTGTGACACTCCATGACGTTTGCCATTTACAAACTCAGTATCCATATTTTTCTTACCGAGTGCATATGTTATCGACAAACCATTTTGTAAGTCATCTTTATAATTGGTTTCTGACATGATTTCTCCATCGTTAAAAACCCGATAGAAACCATTTCGCTTATCATCTTTGTAGTTGGCTTCAGTAGCAAGCTTTCCATCTAAACTATAGGTTTTTGAAGTTCCGTTTTTCAGATCGTTTTCATAATAAGCTTCAGTTAGAACCTGGTCGCCAGAAAACGTTTGAGACAAACCATGCTTTTTATCAGCCTTATAAATTGATTTGTTTACCAATTTTCCATTGCTGAACATCTCACTAACACCATTTTTTTTACCGTCTTTATAATCCTGACGCAACCAAACTTTGCCTTGGTTGTCGTAATTTTCTTTAACCCCGTTACGAACACCATTTTTATAGTGAAGTTTGCATTCTAATGTTCCGCCCTGAGAATACCAAAATGCTTCACCCGTAATTACGCCCGCTTTGATGTTGTAAAGTGCAAAACCGCCTTCATCAAATGGTATTTTATATTTGCCCTGTAAAAGTTTGTTATTTAAACTCAGCACCAACTGACTGCTATCTGAGCTATAATTTTTTTGAAGATGTTTCCATTTGATTTCTTCTGGAAGTTGGGCAAACACCGAATTTGCGATTAAACTTAATG
>SEBM01000377.1 GCA_004296145.1 Flavobacterium sp. | reverse complement strand
CTTAGAATCTTAGTTGCTTAATAGCTTAGATCGCTTTCAAACTCTCAATAAGCCAGTCGATATCTTCTTTTGTATTATAATGACTGAATGAAATTCTGATATTGGGTAATTTTAAATCTTCTTCAGAAAGCATTTCTTTTAAGACGTGAGATGGCTTTATACTTCCGGATTGACAGGCGCTTCCTCTTGAAACTGCTATCCCTTTCATATCCAGACTAAACAAAAGCATCGAAGTTTTGTCTGCAGAAAAAGGTAAAATGATATTTATGATATTATAAAAATCTTCTTTTTTGCCGTTGATTCTAAAACCCGGAAAATGAATTTCGAGCTGATCAATCAAATACATTTTCAAATCAGAAATATATTTTCTTTCCTGATCCAAATTTTCATAGGATAAAGACAGCGCTTTAGCCATTCCGGCAATTTGATGAACGGCTTCTGTTCCGGCGCGAAGCCCTTTTTCTTGTTCACCTCCAAAAAGGGATGGTTGTAATCCTGAATTTTTTCGAACAAAGGCAAAACCAATTCCTTTTGGGCCGTGAAATTTATGTGCACTTGCTACAATAAAATCTACATGTGTTTTCTGAAGATCAATTTCTGTTTTTCCAACGGATTGTACGGTATCAGAATGAAACAAAGCATTATATTGTTTGCAAATAACACTTACGCGATCAAGATCTAAAATTGTTCCTGTTTCATTATTTACATGCATCAAACTTACGATTGTCTTTTTTTCATCCGATAATAAATTAGACAAATGTGTTAAATCAATACTTCCGTCATCATTGATTTTTACATAATCAACATCAATATTATACTCAGATTCCAAAGCCAAAACACTATATAATACGGCATGATGTTCTATTTTAGTCGTAATAATACGTTTAACTCCGAGATCTTTTACTGCAGAACGAAGAATCCAGTTATCAGCTTCAGTTCCTCCCGAAGTAAAAATAATTTCCTGAGCAGAACAATTTAAATGTTTAGCAATACTTTTTCTGGAAAGTTCCAGAATTGTTTTTCCATTTCGTCCGAAACTATGGGTTGAAGAAGGATTTCCAAAATCATCCGCCATCACTTTTGTAATTTCCCGAATAACTTCAGGACGCATGGCTGTAGTAGAAGCGTTATCTAGGTATACTTTTTTCATTACGGCAAAGTTATGAAATATCAATTGTGAATTCTTAAATATCAATTGCCAAATTTTTCACTATTTTTGACATCAAATTAAATTATGATGAAAAAATTTGCATGCCTTATATTATTTGCTCTTTTATTAAATGGTTGTGATGATGGTGACATAACAGTAGAGACAATAGATTTTACTAAAATAGAATCAACAAGCTGTACAAAGACTAACGAGTTAATTTATAAACTTAAAAGTCAGGAAGCACTGTTATTACAGATGCCGGTAGAGACTCTTAAAAACAACCCGACAGATGTAGGCAAGCCAGCTCTTTTTAGTATTAATAATACTAATTTCAGGTTGTTTTACAGAAGTTATGACGGAGCTGTATCAAAATCTAATATTTGCGATCTTATACCGCCAACAACACCTAAAATTATTAATGAATGGCATGCAATATCGGGAACTATTGAAATTGTTACGACTGCCCAGACAACATTAAACGAAACAACTCAAGCTACCACTATCAGCGGATATACGCATAATATTGTTATTACGAATCTTACCTATTCTATAGAGGGAATGAATGTAACTAATCCTGAAATTGTATTTGGTGACTTTAAAACGACAATTGATGATGACGACAAGCTTAACTTAACTTTTATCATAGCACCTGCTTTATGTCCTGACAAAAAACAACTTCATGTTTATAATCAAAATTCGGCTATGACAATAGATAATATTGATCAGACATTGATTCAAAATGTTGTCACTCCGGTAAATCAGCCAAGAACTGCAGTATTGGGCGCGACCAATAATAAACTTTTATATAATGTTTATAAAGAAGGTGTTCTTAATGAGGATTACTTTTGTAAATCGCCTGCACCAACTTCACCGGCATTAAAAGAAACCTGGACAGCAGTAAATGGAGTTGATGGTGTAAGTGGTATTATAGAAGTTACAACTACAACAGAAGGTAATAATTTTGTACATACAATAAGACTTAGAAACACTTTTCTTACCAAAGAAAACAACAAATTTAACTTAGGAACAAGTTATTTATTAGGAGTATTAAAAACTCCTAATTAATCTAAAGACTGTTTAAGAAATTTTTATTCTTACAAAAAAAGCGTCCGTTTTCACAACTAATTTATTATAAAATTAGAATGAAAATGGACGCTTTTTTTTATGTTGAAATTTCAGTTTTAAATCAACAAAAAACTTTTCTATTTATTGTTTTGTCTAAAATAAACTTCTGTCGCTCCCAAACCATATTTCTGATAATTGGCATCCTGAAAATCTATTCCGTCATAGCGGCCTAATAAAAAATCAAGTTCTGCTTTAAGGATTCCTTCACCAACGCCATGAATAAAAACGATCTTAGGAATCCTGTTTCGAATTGCAAATTCAATATGTCTTTTTGCTGTATCTGTCTGCAAAGTCAGAATATCATAATTTGACATTCCCCGTTTGTTCGGAACCAGTTTTTCTATATGCAAATCAAATTCGGGAACCGCAACTTCTCGTTTATCTTTCTTTTCTTTTACAAAACTTCTTGGTTTTGGCTCTGTTTTCTCTTTTGTAATTTCTTCTAAATCAATTCTTTTAATAGAATTCATTAAATTACTGGAATCCTGAATTTTAAGCAATTCATTGACAAAAAATGTCATCATGAATCCATCCTCAGTTTCTATCAAAACTTCATTATTTTTTACTGAAACAACAATACCATTTATAGCTTCATCTAAAACAGAAACCTTATCTCCTTTATTCAACATGCTCATCTTCTTTTTCTTTATTTTTACTTGGTGTTTTAGCACTTAACTGCATCATTCCATACATGAAAACAACAATTGCAATCACCATTATATAGATATTTTTTTCTTCTGAAACCTGCTCGTATAATGCAACTGAAATGGCAAGTATCATTATTAAAATTTTAAAAGCTTTCATATTTTTTTAAGTAATAAGAATTCAAAAGTAATAAACTTTAAATAGTAGTTCTACCCTTCGTAAACTGATTGATATATTTTTTGTAAAATTGTAAAAAATAAAATCATGAATTTAGAACGATTTATGCTGCCTTGTTTATTCAAAACACTCTTCGGAATTGAGTGTTTGGGTTGTGGTTTTCAGCGTAGCTTATTCTTACTTTTTCAAGGACAGTTTTTTGATGCTTTTCAAATGTATCCGGCGCTTTATACAACACTGTTTTTTTTAGCGATTCTGGCTTTGTACTTTTTGGACAAAACAAAAAATTACAAAAAATTACTTTGGATTTCGGGAACCATAAATGCCATTTTTATGCTTGTCGGATATTGGTACAAACACTTTTATATTTAGTTTTTCGAATCTGTTTATTTCTTGATTTGATTCAGAATATCATTCATCATCTCAATTTGCACTTTCTGAATTTCGATTAATTCCTGTTGCTGATGCATAATTAAATGATCAATTTTGTCATGAATCATTCTGATTTCTAATTCAGATTTTAAGTTAATCATATAATCTTTTTTGGCACGGTTGCGGTCTTTTTCTTCCTGACGGTTCTGGCTCATCATAATTACCGGAGCCTGCAAAGCTGCAATACAGGAAAGAATCAAATTCAGTAAAATAAACGGATACGGATCAAAACCTTTGTTTACCAAAAACCACACATTTGCACCGATCCAGATTATTATAAAAAGCAAAAACGAAATTATAAAAGTCCAGCTTCCGCCAAAGTCAGCCACTTTATCTGCTATTTTTTGGCCAAAATTTCGGGTTTCATCTTCATCTTCCACAATGTTCACGATAGATTTATCTTCTTTTAAAGATTCAATCACACTTTTTTCAAGGTCTGACAATGCTCCCATTTCTGTAGACAAATACGTTGCAATGTATTTTTGACGATAGGTATTTAATTCTTTAATAGAAATAAAATCATTATCACAGAAATCAGGATGCTCTTTTGTAATAAGCCCTAAAATTGGGTTATGAATAGATTTTCCCGAAATTTTTTCATTTGCAGGAAAAGACAGGTTAGAAATAGCACTTTTAAATGTCTGATTATTTTTCATTTTCGGATGGATTTTACCGGCTAATTTACGCATTTAACTTCTTATGAATCACATAAATCATTTCGGTTTAAAATACTTTCTTTTATCACAAATACAATTCACAAAACAAAATTTCTTTGGTTAAATCATGCCTTTATTTACAA
>SEBM01000376.1 GCA_004296145.1 Flavobacterium sp. | reverse complement strand
ATGCGAAACACAAAAGCAAGTCAAGCCATCCAGAACTTTGGTTTATTTGAAGAAATGATGATTGAAATGTCTCATTTGGAGGTTTAAATGTACTTTCTTTTAACGATTTAAACTATATCAGTACATAAAAGTACCGTTTAAGTACATAAAAGTACCTATCTAGTACCTAAATTTACTCATCAAATAGCTGAGTTACTTTAATGTGAAGCGCTTTTGCAATGTCAAAATTAATAGCATTTGCATATTAATTTAAAAAAGTCTGTGAGTGACTTTCTCATAGGTTAAGATTTTTATAATTTCTGATAGATTATTATTTAAGTTTGAAGATACTTTTAAGATACCGTTCTACTATAAACCAAAATTAAAAACAATACAACAAATTAAAATTACTGTACTTTAAGTTTATTGCTTGCTCAAAAAAATTACTACGAAGTAGCGCTAAGCGATGTAAACAATTGAGTACGTTAAAAATATGCGTGGCTTTATCTTTATGCGTGGACGGGCGTCTTAACCCTGAATAGGCTAAGGATTTATAGTTCCACACCTTACTTTTTACTCAAATTACCACAATGAAAAAAATTATTTTAACGGCACTCTTAATGTTTGTGCTAAACTTGTGTTATTCACAATCTCCACCTAACCTATTAGGTAAGGAAGCTAAAGCTATTGACAGTATAATGAAATCTATGGGCGCTCATCTTAAAGAAAAGACATATACATCAAACGGATACCCTATATTGACCTATGAGTTTGATTACAGTCTGCAGAAACAAAAGAACTCATTCGGAAGTGCTGTCTACATTGCTTTTTTTGTAATGGCTATAGAAAAAAAGTGCTCAACCTGTACCTACATATATGGCAACAAAGTAGAACTTAATTCAATAGTTGACCAAATGGATGAAGATGTCAATTACACAAAGAAAAAAGATAGCTTCGGTTGGGAAAACAATCACTATAACTTTGATATGAATATTAAACAAGAAGAATCATTATTCTCTTTAGATTATGTTTGGGTTAAGGGCGTTAGGGCAAAAAAATAATGGATAAATCTTTAATCATAGAAATACTTTCACATATCCATACAGAAGATAATTTCAGAAAGGATACCGATATAATTAAAAACGTTAATCATTTATTGGAAGATAAAGATGGTCGTACCTTTGTTGTCAAAACATTGCTTGGTATGAGAGAGGATGGTTTAGTTGACCTGAGCAATGAAAATGAGTACCATATAATGCATTGGACTAAGAATGGAAAGATAACTCCATACCTTCCAAAATTTATAATGGTTAAGATAACACCCAAGGGGGAAGATTATCTAAAAAGACATACTACAAAAGAGCAGTACATAAACGTCTCAAATTCGCAGGGATTTGTAATTGGAGACAACAATCATTTACGCCTTTCGGATAACCATAACATCACAAATACACCAAGCAACACGCCAAGCGCCACCCCTAATACAAAAGAAGGCTTGTTCACAAAGAAAAACCTTTGGTCGCTTATTACGGCAATTATCATAGCTATCATAATTGCAATCATTAAAGGTTGGTTTCCATTCTTGAAATAAAAAGCCACCATATAGGTTAGCTCAATTACTATCAATTACACGAACGGATTGAACAACAGAAGAGAACTAGAAAAGGCTTGAGCGACCACCTACCAACCTAGTTCATCCAATAGCTTTTGATGACGGTCAAAATCTATTAACCAAGCATCGCCATCAACATTATCAACCTCTTTAACTATGTAGTTATTAAAAAAGTCATCATCTAAAAGTTCAAATTTTTCTGGTCTCATTAAAAATATACTTATAAATATGCCATAGTTATAAAACAAAAATATTTGCAATATATAGCTTAGTTATGTAATAAATAACAATAAAGCAGTAAGTGTTGCCGATACAATCTTATGTTTATGCCTTATAATAAAATCCTTTAATAAATTTTGATTTTTAGGCTTTGAAAGAGCCATAAACGGCAATGCATCTAAAGAGCTTGCTGTAATATCCATCTCCGAATGAATCTCATTTAAATCATTATAGCTTTCCACATATAGTGTCTCAATCTGTCTATGCCTTTTATGACTACAACTATTGGGAAATACCTGCTTCAATATGTAATTTAGATAATTTACTTTGTGTAAATCATCCTGAAAAGCATTTACCCAAACCGCTCCATTCTTTGCGTTAGAATTCCATATATTATGTAAGTAAGCTCTAACTTTCTCTATCGAATTGTATCTATTCAGAAATTGCTCTTTAAAGTTAAATGCCAAATGAATGTGGATATTTTCATCTGCACCATATTCCAAATAGCTTACAATATTCTTTGTAACTTTTAGCTTTTGCAAGCTATCCCTAAAATATCCAACTTTCTTTTCTGCATCATCAATCATTGTAAACTTACTAAACCTTAATGTACATTGATGAGTAAATTTTAAGCCTTTAATACTACTGAATTGGTCGTTTCTATACGATAATTTACTAAGGTCATTTACAGATTTGGGATTTGGAATGTTATTTCTAAGTTTAGCTTTTGCTTTTGACCTACGTTTGTTTTCTCTTATTGCTTCTTTTCTTTCTTCCTCTGTGGCATACTTTTTTTTTCTTTCAGTCTTAAGCTTTATTTCTGTTCCTGTAATCATTATATTTTCTATCCTTAAATGTCTACCTATGAATAGCACATAGGAATGTTTAAGGGACTTGACACCCTCTCTCTCCCATCCATAGATTTTCGATTACACACAAAAGTACTGCAACATTGATTTTTTTTCAAGTTTTCAACTTTTGAAATTGCATATATTAGGCGAATGTAGATTTAGCTAATTTTTAAAAAATAAAAAAAGGGCTGAAATATCGCCCTTAACTGCAAGTGTTGAGAATTCAAAACTCGCTTAGATTTTTAAAAAATAAAAATTAATCAATTTCGAAAACATATGGTGTAGTTACATCCTTCTTTTGATTATATATTTGGGTTGTTTCCATTTTGCTATGGTTCGCTCTTTGACGTATTAAGTCTGGAGCAATGGTTGCATCATTAAATTGATTAGTAATAGAGGTTTTCTTGAAATCGTAGATTAAGATATGCTTAAATTGTGAAAATTCTTTTTTAAACACTTCAAAAACTCTCCTCAAGTCTTTTGGTGTGTAAGAAATACCTTTTTTCAATCTATCTCTGCCACCTATCAAAAAATCGTCTTGTCCAACAATATCACCATTATCAACCGTATTTTTTAAAATGATTTGGATTAGTTCCTTAACCTTTGGAGAGATTTCAATCGTACGATAGCTTTTGTTTTTTGCACTATAAATATTTTTAATGAGATTGTTCTCTAAATCCAACTGATTAACTTGGATTCCACATAATTGTATAGGACGAATGGTTTGTTCATAAACTAATAGTGCTGATAAATAGATACGAGTAAATTTGTATTTGTTTACCTCCAATGTTTTGAAAAAAGACTTTAACTCCTCATCCTTAATCTCTTTAAACTTTTTAGTTTGTTTGCTTGTATCTAATTTTTTTAATTTTAAAGAATGATTAAATATTGCGATTTCTTTAAAAATTAAAAAATTATAGAATTGAGATACATAAGTCATATATTGATTTACAGTACTCTTTGCTAGTTTTTTCGTTCCTAACAAATAATTTCTAAAAGCTTCCCAAACATCACTAGTTAAATCTCGTAGCATTAAATGCTTATTGTTATCTAAACTAAAAAAGTCTTTCAATTTTGCTGTTCTATCCTTATAGTTCGAAAGATTGTGTAACTCTCCCTTATCATATTGTGCCTCTTGATATTGAAAAAATACATCAACCGCAGCAATGACTAATGTATTTAGATTTACATCGTTAGAAGCCTTTAAATCGAGTCCAGAAACGATTTTATTAATATCATAACTATATAACTGTTGTAAGTCGGTAATCCTTTCTTTGTCTGTTGCATTTGGTCTGGCAATTGTGAGATATTGTTGATATAAATTTTTAACTTCTGTATAGTATTTTACTTGTCTACCATTGTAGTATTCTAAATAATGCAAAGGATATTTTGCTTTATTCCATTTTGATGGGATTACTAATAGAAAAGTTATTCCAGAATAAATTCCTAAATCTATTCTAACATAGTTACCTCTTTTTACTTTTTTTCCCATTTTTTGTACTTTTTAGTTGTAATTATAGTTGTAAAACTATAAAATATTAGCTTTAATAGCAATGGAGCAAACAAAATTATATAGAGGTTTTTTCTTGGTTAGAAAAAGAGATATGCGTGGATGCGATATCTCTTTTCTTTTTTAAGATGGTTTTTCTTTAACAGTCCTTATAGCATCGCACTATAATAATCCCGTTAAAA
>SEBM01000375.1 GCA_004296145.1 Flavobacterium sp. | reverse complement strand
GCATTATATAGTATAATAATAAAAAACCTTGCGGACTTTGCGGTTAATGCTCAAAGTAAAGCAACCTGAAACGTGAAACCTGAAACAAAAAAAACTCAAACTAACACAAAAAAAGAATGCCGGCATCTCGTAGACGCCGGCATCATTTAACTAACCAAAACCAAAATAATAAATAACCAGTTTATTACATTACAAATGTCCGACATATATCAATCTTATGATGTTAAGGTTTTGTTATTACTTTGTTGGACATAAGTTAAGATTTATTAAGTATCAATTCTGAGCTTTCTGCAACGTTATATAATTTTTGGTTATTAAAATATAATAACAATCAATTTTGTTTATTAATATGATAAGGATTAGTTTGTATATTTGATAAAACATTAAATATCAGCAACATGGATTCAAACAAAAAATTAACAACTGCTACCGGAACTCCCGTTGCAGACAATCAAAACATTCAAACTGCAGGCCCTCGCGGACCAGTCTTATTGCAGGATTTTTGGTTTTTAGAAAAGATGGCCCACTTTGACCGCGAAGTCATTCCAGAAAGAAGAATGCACGCAAAAGGATCTGGCGCCTACGGAACGTTTACGGTTACTCACGATATTACAAAATATACGAGAGCCGATTTGTTTTCGGAAATTGGTAAAAAAACAGATATGTTTGTGCGTTTTTCAACCGTTGCAGGAGAAAGAGGTGCTGCTGATGCCGAAAGAGATATTAGAGGTTTTGCCTTAAAATTTTATACGAATGAAGGAAATTGGGATTTGGTAGGAAACAATACTCCGGTTTTCTTTTTCCGTGATCCGATGAAATTCCCTGATCTGAATCATGCTGTAAAACGTGATCCAAAAACCAATTTGAGAAGTGCTGATAACAATTGGGATTTTTGGACATTATTACCGGAAGCGCTGCATCAGATTACAATTGTAATGAGCGACAGAGGAATTCCGAGATCATACAGAGAGATGCACGGATTTGGTTCTCACACTTTTAGTTTCTTAAATGCACAAAACGAAAGACATTGGGTAAAATTCCATTTTGTTTCGCAACAAGGAATAGAAAATCTTTCTGATGAAGAAGCGGCTAATTTAGTTGGTCGTGACAGAGAAAGCCACCAAAGAGATTTATTTGATACTATTGAGGATGGAAATTTCCCAAAATGGAAAATGTTCGTTCAGATAATGACAGAAGAACAGGCTAATAATTATCGTTTTCATCCTTTTGATTTAACTAAGGTTTGGTTAAAAGGTGATTTTCCATTAATTCCTGTTGGAGAATTTGAATTGAACAAAAACCCGGAAAATTATTTTGCAGAGGTAGAGCAAGCCGCTTTTAATCCTGCACATATTGTTCCCGGAATCAGTTTTTCTCCGGACAAAATGCTTCAGGGACGTTTATTCTCTTACGGAGATGCTCATCGTTACCGTTTGGGCGTAAACAATTTTCAAATTCCGGTAAATGCTTCAAGATGTCCATACAATACTTTCCACAGAGACGGAGCAATGCGTGTAGACGGAAATAACGGAGGAAGAAAACATTACGAACCAAACAGCTTTGGAGAATGGCAGGAACAACCGGAATTTAAAGAACCGCCATTAGCACTTCACGGAGATGCGTATGCATACAACTTTAGAGAAGATGACAATGATTATTTTACGCAGCCGGGATTATTATTCCGTTTGCTGACAGAAGAGAAAAAACAATTACTTTTCAAAAATACAGCTGGACAAGTAGGAGGAGCGCAATTGTTTATCCAGATTCGTCACATCAGAAACTGTTTCAAAGCAGATCCTGCATACGGCGAAGGAGTAGCAAATGCACTAGGTCTATCAATGGATCAGGTGAATAGTTTTGCTGACCCAAGAGTTTAGTTTTTGAGGTACAAAGGCTCAGAGTTACAAAGGCTCAAAGGTTTTAATACTTTGTTATAAAAGAAAACCCGACAAATTAAAACTTGTCGGGTTTGTTATTTTAAATCAGCATAATCTGCCAAATCTGCGAGCAAAAAAACTTTGCGATCCTTGCGGTTAAAATTCTTCTAAGAGAAAACCACGGTCTTATTACTATAAACCATCGTTTTACGCTCCGAATGAAGTTTTATAGCACGTGCCAGAACAATTCGTTCCAGATCACGTCCTTTCATAATGAAATCTTCAATAGAATGAATATGCGAAACCCTTGCAATATCCTGTTCTATAATCGGACCTTCGTCTAGTTCTTCCGTAACATAATGACTTGTTGCACCAATAATTTTCACACCACGTTTAAAAGCAGAATGATATGGTTTTGCACCCGGAAAAGCCGGTAAAAACGAATGATGAATATTAATAATTTTATTTTCGTAAAGCGAAATCAGTTTTGGAGTAATAATCTGCATATAACGCGCCAAAACAATAAAATTGATCTCATATTTTTTTAGCAGTTCAATTTGTTTAGCTTCACCTTCTTCTTTATTGTCTTTTGTAAAAGGCACACAATGAAACGGAATATCAAAACGCTCAGCAATAGATCTTAAATCATTATGATTACTGATAATTACCGGAATCTCAATGTTTAATTCCCCAGCACTGTAACGCCCCAAAATATCAAACAAACAGTGATCATATTTAGATACAAACAGCGCCATTTTTGGCTTTTGTTCCTGATTGTATACGTCCCAAGACATGTCAAAATCAACAGCAAGCGTTTCGTTAAACTCTTGTTTTATCAATTCAAGGCTACTGTTCTGATTGGTAAATTCACATTCAAGACGCATAAAAAAAACATTTTGCTCCACATCAACATGCTGATCGATATAAGTAATATTTCCTTCTACTCTTGCAATAAAAGCAGTAACCGCGGCAATAATTCCTTTTTGGTCTTTACAATGAATGAGAATGGTTATTTTTTGCATTTTTTTGGTTTAGTTTTTTAGTTAGTTTAACCGCAATGTTCGCAAAGACTTACGCAAAGTTCACAAAGGTTTAAATCTTAGAAGCTTAGCATCTTAGCACCTCAGTAGCTTAAAAGAAAACTACTTTCCATCCTGCATAGCAAAAACACTTTTTAACAAAGGTGTCGTTCTTGCACTGATATTATTACGGATTTCTTTTTCTTCAACAGCAATCATTTTAAAAACACCCATAAGTGCTTTATTTGTTGTATAATCAGTCAAATCAGGGTTAACTTTTTTAACTAACGGAATAGTATTGTATTTGTTGATGATCTTTGTCCAGACTACATCTGCGCCTACTTTTTCAAAAGAAGTTTTGATCACCGGATTAAATTTTCCGTACAAAGCGGTTGTAGTACTATTTTGCAAATAGCTGGTAGCAGCGCTATCGTTACCTAATAAGATGTTTTTAGCATCTGTAAAAGACATATTTTTTACGGCAGTCACAAATATCGGAGTAGCTTCTTTAACGGCGTCTTCTGCAGCACGGTTCAATACTTTGATTCCTTCATCGGCCAGCGAGCCAAGACCCACTTTTCTCAAAGTAGCATCTACTTTCTGAAGTTCTTCAGGCATTAAAATTTTTACGGCTTCGTTTTTATAAAAGCCATCTACAGCAGTTAGTTTACTTACTTGTTGTGTAATTCCTTTATTTAGAGCCTCTTTTAATCCGGAAGCAATATCAACACCACCAACTCCTGGTATTTGGGAAGATAATTGAGGTAACTGATTAAGAATTTGTGGTACCTGAGCACAAGAATTAAGAGAAAATGCAATTGCAAGAATTAGAATCTTTTTCATTTATTGGGGATTTATTAGTTTCAAAAATACTACTTATTCAAAAATAAAGCCACAATTTTATTTAAAGCGAAGTAATATTTTGTTGTAAACTTAACACTGAGAAACTTAGCATCAAAAAAGGGCTAAGGCCACGACATACGAATAGTATATTGCCAATATTCTTTAGACGAAATGTAAGTAGGCTGGACTTCTGTTATTCGCTGATTATTAGTATCAAAAAACTGTACACGAATGATTTTTTCTCCGGTGTCATCTTTCAGGTTAATGTTTCCTTCTGCATCATCAATTCGTTTCTTTTTTTTGAGATATAAATCAGGTTTTTCTATAATGTATTCAGTAACAGCTTCTCCGTGTAGTCTTAGATTGCATCCAATTAAATTTCCATTACTGTCAAGTGATTCAATTTTTCTAAGAAAATCATTTTTATAGTAATAAATTTCAAAAACGATATTGCAGGATGCTGGCTGAGGTTTTTTATGATGCACCCGAAAACGAAGAATTTGTTTTTGTGCATTTGTAAATTCAATGGATCCATTTCCTTCTGCATCAATATTGTTATTCAAAATCCGGGCTGGTTTTGAGAACCGTTTTATTTTATCAGCATACATTTGATAATT
>SEBM01000374.1 GCA_004296145.1 Flavobacterium sp. | reverse complement strand
CCATTTTGTATCATAAAACCCTTGGAATACAGGAGTTGTAAAATTAGTGATATTAAAAATTTTATAATATTGTGCTGCTCCCAGAGCCAAAATTAATCCGATGAAAACAACAAACAATTTGTCAATATTGCTCAAAATAATATTCAGAAAATTGTTGATGTATACCAAAGAACATACAGCCAAAAACCAAACAATAATACTACCAATATTATAACCTTCTATAGCTAAAACCACAGAAAACGGAATAAAGAAAAAAGCATGGACCCAATTAAAAAACGACAAAGCTGTTTTGCCCAGAGAGAAATGAACAATTGTTGGTTTTTTGAATGGTAAAACCAACAACGGTTTTATGTTAAGAACGGGAATGGCCTGCATGAGTAAGCGAATAACCAAGTCTGATAAAAAGTAATAAATCAAAAATCGGTTTACCGTAATTAAAGGTTCCATATTCATTTCTTTGAGAATATAAAATGCCCCGACTCCCATTCCGATAAAAACAATCGAAAAATAAATCATTAGAAAACCTATCAAAATTTTCATCGCCAGATTGGTACCAAAAGAAGCAGATCTGGTAAAGGCTTTCCATTCGAGATAAATAAACTTTTTAATCATGGTTATTTGGTTTTCAGTTTTATAGTAAGAGACCAAATGTAAGTAAACGTTACAAAAAAAGTTAAAAAAAATAATTTAGTAAGTGTCATTTAGCTCTCGTTTGCTACTTTTGCAGAAAATAATATATCATGCCTTCATTCTTAAAACTCATAATTAAAGAGGTAAAACGTGAAACTGCAGATGCGGTTTCTGTACTTTTTAATGTTCCCGAAGAACTAAAACCGGACTATAAATTTATTGCCGGTCAGTATATAAATTTGAAATTAACTCTTGATAATCAGGAAATCAGACGTGCTTATTCTATTTGCTCAGCACCAGAAAGCGGTGAATTGAGAATTGCTGTAAAAGCAGTAAAAAATGGTTTGTTTTCGCAATTTGCAAATACAAAATTAAAAGCGGGAGATGTTCTTGAAGTTGGGCATCCTGAAGGAAAATTTACCTTTGAACCGGATGCCGAAAGACAAAAAAATTATGCTGCCTTTGTAGCAGGAAGCGGAATTACTCCTGTTCTTTCTATTATAAAATCTGTTATGAAAAGTGAACCAAAAAGCACGTTTGTATTGGTTTACGGAAACAGAACTCCAGAGGAAACTATTTTTCATCAGGAATTACATGATTTACAGCTACAATATGTAGGGCGCTTTTTTATACATTATGTATATAGTCAGGCTAAAGCCGAAAACGCTTTGTTTGGCAGAATCGAGAAATCGGCGGTAAATTTTGTGTTGAATAATAAACACAAAGAGCTACAGTTTGATAAATTTTTCTTGTGTGGACCAGAAGAAATGATCAACACGGTTTCTGATATTTTGAAAGAGAAAAATGTAAAAGAATCTGCTATTAAGTTTGAGCTTTTTACTTCTTCTACAGAAGTACACGAAATTCAGGCTTCTCTTGAAGGACATACAAAAATTACTGTTTTGGTAGATGATGAAGAAGTTTCTTTTGAAATGTCTCAAAAACAAACCATCCTTGACGCGGCATTAAAAAAAGGAATCGATGCCCCGTATTCTTGTCAGGGCGGAATTTGCAGCAGCTGTCTGGCCCGTATTACAACAGGAACTGCAGAAATGACCAAAAATTCTATTTTGACCGATAAAGAAATTGCTTCAGGATTAGTTTTGACTTGTCAGGCGCATCCAACATCAGAAACTATTTATGTAGATTTTGATGATGTATAAAGGAGTTTGCAGTTAAGTGTCCCTGTTTTCAGATATAAAAAAAGAGTCTACAATATGTAAACTCTTTTTTTATATGCATAAATAGCTGAGACTTAAAACTGAGACTGCGACTAATTTTTTTCTAATTGCGATTCGATTTTCTTAACGACTTTCTTTGAAGAAATAGTTCTCATGGCATCTTCATAACCTTCTACAATTTTGTTTCCGTAAACCGATGTTGGTAATTTTGGATATATATTTCTGTCAGAAGTTAAAGCATTTTCTAAACTTTGATTAAAAGGCAAAAATCCTGCGTACGGATGTGTAGCTCCCCAAAGTGTAATCACTTTTACGCCCAGCATTGCCGCGATGTGCGCATTTCCGGAATCCATAGAAAGCATAACATCAAGGTTGCTGATGAGTTTTAACTCTTGTTGAAATTTAATTTTTCCGGCTACATTTATTACATTTTTAAAAGGCTCAGAAAGTGAATCTAGAATTTCGATTTCTTTTTTTCCTCCTCCAAAAAGTAAAATTGTATAATCTTTATTTTCAGCCAGTTTTGTAATAACTTCCTGCATTAAGTCTAAAGGATAAACTTTAGAATCATATTGTGCAAAAGGTGCAATCCCGATTAATTTTTGATAATTTTCTCCAATTAAGTCTGTAATTTCTGCACTTAAAATTGCTTTTTTAGGAAATTCCGTCCCGAGGCTTGGGGAGGACAAATCTAAAACAAAACCAAGTTCTTCAAATACTTTTGCATGCCTTGAAAACATGGTTGGTAATTGCTCAAAAATTTTGTTTTCATCTCTCGTTAATTCTTTTTTTCCATCGCGGCCTTTGTCAACCGTTGCTCTTTTTTTTCCGCTTAAAGCGAAAAGCAAACTCACAACTTTTGATCTCAACACATTATGAAGATCTGCAAAAGCATCGATTTTCAATTTTTTTACATCCGAATATAATCGCAAAAGCCCTACAAATCCTTTGTGACGTTCTTTTTCATCAAATGCAAAAAACTCCAGATTTGGAATTCCTTCAAAAAATGGCTTAAAAAACGGACGCGAAATTACCGTGATTTTTACAGTAGGATATTGTTTTACAAAAGCACGTAAAACAGGAACCGTCATGGCGACATCTCCCATTGCGGAAAGTCTCATGACGGCTATATGTTGAATTTTAGTTGACAAATTTTTTAGGTTTAAAATTGAAAAGTAGCGAAATGTTGCAAAAAGTGGCCATTTTTTGGCCATTTTTTGGCCATTTCAATTTGAAAAAAATACCTATAAATCAATTGTTTAGAGCATACTTATTAACAAAAAAGTGGGGTTTTCAACAATTTAACGTTTTTTGTTTGGCCTTTCTTTGGCCATTTCTATACTTTTATTACGTTTTTTATTTATTTCCTTCATACCTATATTTATTGCTTCTGATATTACTTGTATTTCTTTTATATAATCTTGGCTTAATTTATATGTTGAACCAGAACCTTCTCCTTCTTGCTCAAGAGTTTTATTTGAAACTAATTTATCAACTCTAAACCTTACTTGCCTTCTTGATAACTTATCTTCAAAAAGACCAACAAAATCTTTCATTTTTGCATTTTCTTCTTTGGATAAGAATTGTAGAATAGCGCTAAAGACTTGATTATCATCTATTTCTTTAAGATTATAATATTTTGCTTTCTCATCTGTAAAATCATAATAATCTTTAGATAGAATATAAAAAACTGCATTTGTTTTACCTCTTTTCTCAATTAGTTTTTTTTGTAAAAGCTGATTTATTTGTTCTGAATCAAGATCTGTTTTTTGAACACCATTCTTAATTTTATTTAATGTAACTACTTCTAGAACAGAAAGTTTTTCATTTTCAGGAAGTTCTTTTTGTATTGAATCAATAAATAAAGCAAAAGCTCTATCTTCTATTATTGCTGATAGTTTAAGGTTTACCTGAAAATTATCTGATTTTGAATAATCTGGTTCAGCTTTCCCTTCAGAAAGAGTTTTATAATATATTTTATCAACTCCTTGTCCCGAGCGTTCAACTATTCCTGTTTTTTGTAGAATATCTGCTAATAGTCTATTTCTAGGAGTACTTGGGATTTTGATTAAATTTTCAGAAGTTACGCCTACTGGAAAACCTCCAGCATTTATGACATCTAATCTTTGAGGAAACTGTTTAATTACAATTTCAGAAGTTCTTCTATAATCTCTATGTGATATTGCATTATTAATAGATTCTCGAATTACTTCTTCATTAAAATAAGGTATACTAAAAATATAAGCTCCGTCTTGTATTGGAAAACTTCCATTTCTTAAATTAATAGTTTTCCATAATTCGTCTATTAAAATAAAAAACGGTTCTGTAAATTCTATTCTATTGTCAAACGGAATTTGACTTTCTGAATTTCTGTATTCTAACATTACTTTAGCTTGAGGCAACCTTTCTTGCAATGTTTCTTTTTTTGCTAATAAAATTAATGCAGCATTAGTTAACTTGCCTTTTTTTAAAAGATCGAGATCAGAAAGAATCTGTTCGTTAGGCAATAACTTAAATTGTGGGTTATTTTGTTTTATTGAATATTTTTC
>SEBM01000373.1 GCA_004296145.1 Flavobacterium sp. | reverse complement strand
TTTTTACGTCTACCAAAGAAACCTTTGGCTTGCTTCATTATTTTTTTTCTTCTTGCTCTTTTAGCAACTGAATTTACCGATCTTGGCATAATTTTAATGTGTTTTTGTAGCAGGCGTCCCGAATTAAATCAAGGGAACTTAAAAGCCATACTCCAAGGTTATATAAATAATTTTTTAACCTAAAGAATTATTAGATAATTCTTAATTGTTGTTTAATGCTTTTCATATCTGTTTGGTGAACTAGCGCTGAGTGTGTCAAAGCTAATTTACGTTTTTTAGATTTTTTAGTCAAGATGTGACTTTTAAAAGCATGCTTTCTTTTAATCTTTCCAGAACCAGTAACTTTAAAACGTTTCTTGGCGCTAGATTTTGTTTTCATTTTAGGCATTTTTCCTAGTGTTTTAATTTATTCTTACTTACTTATTTTTTTAGTTGTCAGTCTCGGTTTTCAGTTTACAGTGCTGAAACTGAAAACTGCGACTGCAAACTGTTTTACTTTTTCTTCTTCGGAGCAATGAACATAATCATTCTCTTTCCTTCCAAAACAGGCATAGCTTCTACTTTACCATGTTCTTCTAAGTCAGTTGCCAAACGTAATAATAAAATTTGACCTTGATCCTTATAGATGATAGAACGTCCTTTAAAGAATACAAATGCTTTTAATTTTGCACCTTCTTTCAGGAACTTTTCAGCATTCTTTCTTTTAAATTCATAATCATGCTCATCAGTCTGAGGACCAAATCTAATTTCTTTTACCACAACTTGAGATGACTTAGCTTTTAACACCTTATCACGTTTCTTTTGCTCGTAAACAAATTTCTTGTAATCCATGATTTTACAAACCGGTGGCTCAGCATTTGGCGAGATCTCAACAAGATCCAATTCAAATTGATCTGCTAAACGTAACGCATCTGCCAGCTTGAATACACCAGGTTCGATGTTTTCACCTACTAGTCTTACTTCTTGCACACCACGAATATTGTTGTTTATTCTGTGTGCATCTTTTTTTTCTACGCGAGGTTGAAAACCTCTGTTGCTTCTTATTGCTATGACTTTATAATTTAAGTTAAACTGTAAAAACTTTTAATGTTTTATTTATTTCTTCGTTTACAATTCTGACAAATTCGTCAATTGTAACTGTAATATTCCCTTTTCCTTCTTGTCCGTGACGACGAATAGAAATCGTTCCGTTTTTCTCTTCTTCCTCGCCTACAATCAGCATATACGGTATTTTTTGCACTTCTGCATCTCTAATTTTCCTACCAATAGTTTCATTTCGGTTATCAATTAGGGCGCGAATTTCGTGATTTTCTAGCAAATCTAAAACTTTTTTAGCATATATTTCGTATTTCTCGCTCAAAGACAAGATTATAGCTTGCTCAGGCATTAGCCAAAGAGGGAAATTTCCAGCCGTATGTTCTAATAAAATTGCAATAAAACGCTCCATAGATCCAAAAGGAGCTCTATGAATCATTACCGGGCGATGTAGTTCGTTATCAGCACCTTTATAAGTCAATTCAAAACGCTCAGGAAGATTATAATCGACCTGAATAGTTCCTAATTGCCATTGTCTTCCTAAAGCATCTTTTACCATGAAGTCTAGTTTCGGCCCATAAAATGCAGCCTCTCCATATTCAACGACAGTATTTAATCCTTTATCTGCAGCAGCGTTGATAATAGCATTTTCAGCTTTCTCCCAATTTTCATCAGTACCAATATACTTTTCTCTGTTTTCCTGATCTCTCAACGAAATCTGAGCAGTAAAGTTTTCAAAACCTAAAGAACCAAATACATATAATACAAGGTCAATTACTTTTTTAAACTCTTCATCTAATTGTTCCGGAGTACAAAAAATATGCGCATCATCCTGAGTAAAACCTCTTACACGAGTTAAACCATGTAATTCACCAGACTGCTCATATCTATATACAGTGCCAAATTCAGCATAACGTTTTGGTAAATCCTTATAAGACCAAGGTCTTACATTATAGATCTCACAGTGGTGAGGACAGTTCATTGGTTTTAATAAAAACTCTTCTCCTTCAGCAGGAGTATTAATTGGCTGAAAACTATCTGCACCATATTTTGCATAGTGGCCAGAAGTAACATAAAGTTCCTTCTGCCCAATGTGTGGAGTTACAACCTGTTCGTATCCGGCTTTCTTTTGAGCTCTCTTTAAAAATTGTTCCAAACGATCTCTAAGCGCAGCACCTTTAGGTAACCATAAAGGTAAACCCTGTCCCACTTTCTGAGAAAAAGCAAACAATTCAAGTTCCTTACCAAGTTTACGGTGATCACGACGTTTGGCTTCTTCAAGAAGTTCAAGGTATTCAGTTAAATCTTTTTGTTTAGGGAAAGAAGTTCCATAAACACGAGTCAACTGCTTGTTTTTCTCATCACCACGCCAATAAGCACCCGCAACACTCATAACTTTCATTGCTTTGATAATTCCAGTATTCGGAATATGACCTCCACGACATAAATCAGTAAAAGTAGAATGATCGCAAAATGTAATAGTTCCATCTTCAAGATTAGAAATCAATTCAGTCTTGTAAACATTATCTTTATACATTTCTAAAGCATCTGCTTTACTAACAGGACGCATTTTAAATTCATGTTTCTCTCTCGAAATCTCAAGAACACGATCTTCGATCTTTTTAAAATCAGCCTCAGTTATCTTTTGGTCTTCAAAATCTACATCATAATAGAACCCGTTTGCAATTGCTGGTCCTAGAGTCAGCTTGATTCCAGGATAAAGTTCTTCAAGAGCTTGCGCCATTACGTGAGAAGTCGAATGCCAAAAAGCTTTTTTACCTTCAGCATCATTCCAAGTATATAAAATAAGACTACCGTCGGTCGTCAATGGAGTTTCGGTTTCAATTGTTGTACCATTAAAAGAAGCAGAAATCACGTTTCTTGCAAATCCTTCACTAATGCTTTTAGCAACCTCCATCGGAGTTACGCCAGAAGCAAACTCTCTAATTGACCCGTCGGGTAAAGTAATCTTAATCATTGTTTATAATTTTGTGAATGCAAATATAACGCATTACTAAAATACATACAATATATATGTAGAAGTTTATGTTTAATATATTGCATAAGCTTATATTATAAATATATAAGTGCAATCTCATGCTTCTAATATATAGTAGTGTAATGATCCCAACAACCCGGCAGGTTTTCAAAACCTGCCGGGTTTTATTTTTATACATATATAGTAGGCAATAATATTAACAAGGAGCTAATCCCGCTATGCGCTTCAATCTTTTGGTGCCGAACCCCGGCCCCAAAAGGATTTCCGCTTCTATCGGGGCTAGGGGAGCGGTTTTCAAAAGAAGCTTTATGTATAAATAAGGTTGTGAAAGTCCCTTATGATAATAAAATTTAGGTTTTTCAGTCCTATACAAGGGTAAAGAGAGGAAAACAACATCCAAGGAAAAGAAACCCAAAACGTAAAAACCCAGTAAAAACAAGGCCCGGATAAAAGAGATGTTAACCAAAAGCGGAGCGGCTATCAGAAAAACCTGAGAAAGGCCAAAAAACTTTCAAATATAAAAAACTTGATTCCAGTGAGTTAGGAAAAACTTTCAAAAAACATGGAAAAAATATAATAAAAAGACTTGTAAATGTAAATAAAGGTGGTACTTTTGCACCCGCAACAACGCAGACGTTCACTGAAATCATGACAGGCATACGAATTAAAACTGAAAAAATATTTTCAAAAAAAGATTCCAAAAAGCTTGTGAGATTTGAAAACGCTTGTTACATTTGCACCCCGCAAAATATGCAAGTTCATTGATAGATTGGTAAGGAGAGAAAAGAAAAACGGAGATAAAAATTTCCAAAAAAAACTTCAAAATTTCTTGCCGGTTAAAAATAAAGTTGTAGTTTTGCACCCGCTTTGAGAAACAAGCGAAAGAGAAGAAGTACACGTTCGTAGACATATTGAATTGACAGCCGTCTCGTTTAACAACGAGACAAAAGAATAAGAGTAATAGAATCGAGAGATTCGAAAAGAACCGATAGATATTCATCGCAATATAATATTAAAATATACGATGAAGAGTTTGATCCTGGCTCAGGATGAACGCTAGCGGCAGGCTTAACACATGCAAGTCGAGGGGTATAAGTCTTCGGATTTAGAGACCGGCGCACGGGTGCGTAACGCGTATGCAATCTACCTTTCACAGAGGGATAGCCCAGAGAAATTTGGATTAATACCTCATAGTATACTGAGTTGGCATCAACATAGTATTAAAGTCACAACGGTGAAAGATGAGCATGCGTCCCATTAGCTAGTTGGTAAGGTAACGGCTTACCAAGGCTACGATGGGTAGGGGTCCTGAGAGGGAGATCCCCCACACTGGTACTGAGACACGGACCAGACTCC
>SEBM01000372.1 GCA_004296145.1 Flavobacterium sp. | reverse complement strand
TAAACCGGCTTCCAGAAAAATATCATTATCAGAAAATATTTCTTGGTGGTTGTAGTGACATGCGATAATGGTTACGTGCTGTGTTCTGTAACATGGTTTACATTGCTGAGTTCCAGGAATATACCCTCCATCGAGTCAAAGTTGAGCACATATTTCAAAATATTTATTTATTCATATCGTTAAATATTTCATTCATCTGTGTTTTATACTCACTGTAAATTTTTGTAGCGAGTTCTTCAGTATCACAATTAAGAATCTGAGAAAATGAGTACAGTTTAATATTTCGGTCAAATATTGCTAACAAGATTTTGAAATGATTTTCAAATTTCAGCTCAATATCTTGATCTACTTCAGGCAGTGTGATAAATGCATTGATGAAACTTTTTAATGAGAATTTTGAAATCTTATCTTCGTTAACGCCGCCAATAATCCGGCTCAAGTCTATTAACTTATGTTGAAATGCAACGAAAATAATATTGTCTTGAATTGATTGGATCAGTTTTTTATCTTCTTTATTGTTTTGCGGTGTCATAGCATTAAGTTTTAATTTGAGTTGATTTTTGAGGCTGTTTTAAAGGCTAATTTCTATTACATCTCTTTAGTTGTGCAATGTGCAATTCAAGTCTTACGGGGCTTAAATCTATTTTCACAGATGAGGTTTCACTGTGTAGCATACTTTCTAAATGACTTGCAAGTCTCAAGCTATTTTCAATAAATTTGAACTTATCGATTTCTTTAGCTTCATAAAGTGCCTCGTTTTGCTGAATGAGAAATTCAACATTGTCAACTTCACTTTTATTAATTTTTTTAAAGCGGCTCATAATTAGTTTTCTTCTAATATTGCGAATGATGCTCGAAGCTTACTTAAATTATTAGCGTTCGCTTTATTCAATCCGTTTAGATGTTTGAAGTAAGCTCTTTTAACTGTCTGAAATTTCTGGAAAAATTTGCTTCTTACAGTCATGAACATCATTGTGAATTCAGAAAGAGACAACAATCCAATTTCGTTTAAATCTTTAGCTTCAGACAATAATACAGTCAACTGAATCATTGAATTTTTCATGTAAGAAGAAAGCAAATCTGACTCAACAGCCTTTAAAGTATAATACATATCAATTTGATATTCGTTGTACTCTTTTTCGCTAATAACATTGCTGCTATAAGGTTTTGTATTTATTTCAAAGCAAAACATCATTAATGATAAGTGAAAATCTTCATTTTTTTTTATCGGCTTAATACCATTAAATAAACCTTTTATAATTTTTTGGTTGCTTGCTTGATCTGGGTTGATGTAAGTATTTTTTATCATGATGTTATTTTTAGAGTTTGAATAATTTAGTGAAGAAGTTTTCTTTTTTGGTATGGGTTCGATTCTCAAATTCTACTCTTTGGCCATCAATGAAAGAGGTGATTTGATGTAATTTCTTACTGTCTTTACAATCATTTATCTGATCGTATATTTCTGATCTGGGGGCTTCTCTGATAGTCTCACATAATTTCAAATATGATAGATAAGCCTCGTTCTGCATTTCAATAATAATACACTGGTGTTTTTCCATTTCTATGCGCTTTTAAGGTGTGCTCTTCTGATTCTAATTAATTTCGCAGGTGTTTTCTTGATAACTGCAACCGCTTTTGTTTCTGGGGTTCTTGCAGGCTCAATCATCATAAAGTTTTCAATGTTAAAACTTCTGAAAGAATTCGCTTCAACATCGAAATAAGCAAATGTTTTAAATTTCGGTTGATTGTCGGTTTTGAACTCATAATCAATTTTATCCATTTTCAAAGTGCCTACTGCTTTTCTAAGGCTGCCATCTTTTTTCTCGAAAAAGAAAGTGATTTCGCCGTTGTGCATTGCTTTGTTAAGTCTGAAAAGCAACCATGCTTTTTTAAGACATACAGACCATTCTTTGCCGGTTGTAGCCATAATGTGGTAAGCTCTTAACATTACTGTTTTTCTGAAAGAAGTTGAAGTTTTCATATTATTGATGTTTGTTTGTTCTACTTGTATTGTTTTGTCTTCTTTTTTAAGACCGAAATATTTTGCCTGATCTGCTTCGCATAATTCAGCGATAATCATTTTATCATCATTTGAAAGAGTAGAAAGAATCTGATTTAATTTTTTGTATAAGTTTGAAAAGAATCTCACATTTCTCATATCACTGCTATACTGATATGCAGTATCAAAAGCGTTTATGTTTCTTGCGATGTTTGCTGCTCTTTGGTTTGATATTGTATTCATGATTTCAGGTTTTATAAGGTTTTGATCTTTGAAATTATAGTTTCGTTTGATTATCTTGGTACAAATGTAAGTCAAACTATAATACAAACCAAATAAAAGTATAATTATTTTCAAATTAATTATAGTTTGACTATAATTTTATATCTTTGTCGGACAAAAAAGCGAGTAAACATGAGTATTTTAAGACTGAAAGAAATTTTAACAGAGAAAAAATTATCTGGTAAAGATTTAGCCGAAATGGTAAATGTGACAGAGGCGACAATCTCAAATTTGGTTAAAGGTGACAGTATTCCGAAAAAAAACCTTTTAATATCGATTGCCGAATCTTTAGATGTAGATGTGAGAGAATTGTTTGTTTCTACAAAAAAAACAGCTTACAAAACGATCTATGAGAAAAATGATGATGGTAATTTTAGGGCTATCGGTGAAATAATAGTTAACGATAAGGATAAGTAATGTATGAAATGTAGGAAATGAAGGCTTAAAAACATCTTTTTTTTACCATGTAAGAAAAACCGTAATAATCAATAAATGAAAATCTTTATTTTAGAGCAAAATTTATAACATGAGAAAATTATTATTGATTCCGCTTTTATTCTGCAGTATGGCTTTCAGTCAAGAATTTATTTTAACAGCAAACAATTATGTAAACAATACTGATGAATCAAAAAATTACATAGTAGTAGAATATCCGGATCTATCCCAAAAGGAACTATTTGACAAGACGAAAACCTTTATTCATACCAAATTTCAAAACCTAAAGGGAGACGGCTTAAATGAGGTTCAATTTTCACATCTGAAATTACGCAGCAAATCCCCAGGAGCGTACATTAAAATGTTTGGTTCCAAAAACTTAACCGATTACATCAATATTACTTATGATATTAGTTTTAAGGATGGCAAAGTAATGATTAAAGCAATCTTTGAGGATTTTGAAGCAAATGATATTGCAGGCGAAAAAACTTATCTTACTGGCGGCAACTCGTGGTCCGGAAAATCTATTTTTAATAAAAATGGTAAGATATGGCTGAAAGAATATTTTGATGATGCTAACAATAAAGCAAATCAATTCCTGCAAGAATTAAAAGCCTATCTCTCAAATAAAGAGGATTGGTAAAATTTTAATGTGGTTTTAAATCAATTTGCTATTTCGTAAATTTGGGTAAATATTATCACATGAACCAAAGAAACGATAGACCATTTATCAACGAAAATTTTGATCGATTTTCCGAATGCATAGATACTGAGATTGAAAAATTAAAGATACAGCATCCGAAATACTTAATGTCAGGCATAGATTTAGAATCATGCCTACGTATTACTTTCGAGATTTCAAAAAACCCTTGGGTAAATTATGTATTAACTAATGAAACCCCAGAAGAAATGAAATCAGTCTTAAAGAAAATATTCGACGATTGCTTTACAGAAAATTTGAATTAAAATATAAAGTTCCTTAATAATTTAGGTTTTACAGAATGCCAAGGATTAAACAGTTTTTAGATTGCGTTGAAGATTTAAGAAGTCTATCAATCAAAGATATTAAGCGGTATTTAAAACCAAATACTTTCTTTGATAATGCAGTGTTAACATATTACAGGGGCGGACAGCGTACCGGGTCAATTAGCCTGCAATCCCAGATATTTGATACTACTGGTACTATAATATTATCTTACAATTACAGATCAGAAAAAAGTATTGAATATGAAATTGAGCTCATTTCTAAGCCCTCAAACCTCGGAAAAGGTATTGTTTGGTATTTTGTATGTCCTAAAACCGAAAAGATCTGCAGAACATTACATTTGAAAGATGGGTATTATTATCACAGATCTGCATTTCCTGAGCTTTATTATGAGAATCAAATTTTATCTAAGAACTGGCGAATAGTTCAAAAGGCTATGGAAATTGAACTATCTGATAAGGTTTGGGATGAATATTTCAAAAAGCACCGTAAGAAAGCCTATCGAGGCATACCAACAAAGGCAGAATCTAAACTAAAACGATTGATTACGATTAAAGAAGAATACATTCCGGATTTAAGTATTCTGGATTTCATAAAATAACAAATAAAATCTGCCGATGAGCGGCTAAACTCCAAATTTTTCTTACAATAGAATTGTTGTCTACAAAATTATCCATTGGGTATCGTTT
>SEBM01000371.1 GCA_004296145.1 Flavobacterium sp. | reverse complement strand
ATTTAGAATAAGAGTTAATTTTCCTTTTTTACTGATAACTTCAGCCGTATTCCATTCTCCTACAGGTTTTACAGGTTCAGATTTACTTTGAATTAAATCATATAAATCCCCGGCACGATGTTTAATAATTTTTCCGTCCGGATGACCATCGTTATCTAAAACCTGCATTTCAAGACCCGTATTGTATGTATCTTTATATTTTTCAGGATTTTCATTCACATAAAACAAAATACCACTATTGCCATTTGGAGATATTTTCCAATCCAGTTTTAAATGAAAATTTTCAAATTCAGCATCTGTTACCAAATCTCCACCTTGTCCATCTTTAGCCATTTCAGGATCGAAATGTAAAATTCCATCTTCTACTTTCCACCCGGCTCCTGCAGAATTTTTACCATAAGAATGCCAGCCTTTTGTAGTTTTTCCATCAAAAAGAGGTTTAAAACCTTTCTGTGCATTGATTGTTTGTGTGAATAATAAAATCAATACGGCAACTATAATTTTTTTCATTTGCTATTTTTTTTTTGTTATTGTGAATAAAACCCAATTTTATCTTAATCAATAAAAAATCAGTTATTTTCTTAATGGATGAATAACCGAATCCTCATTCAAAGTAAAAATAGTAAAAACTCATGTAGTTGCATTATTGTTTAAGACAAAATCACAAAGTAGTTCATTTATGAATTGTTATAAAACAAAAAAGCCACTCGATTGAGTGGCTTATTGTGATCCCAGAAGGATTCGAACCTTCGACCTACGCATTAGAAGTGCGTTGCTCTATCCAGCTGAGCTATGGAACCATTTTTTTAAAACTTTTGGTAAAGTTTGTCGGGGTGGCAGGATTCGAACCTGCGGCCTCCTGCTCCCAAAGCAGGCGCGATAACCGGGCTACGCTACACCCCGAAGGCAAAAATTAAGCGGAGAGACAGGGACTCGAACCCTGGCGACGGTTACCCGTCGACAGATTAGCAATCTGCTCCATTACCGCTCTGGCACCTCTCCAAGCTCAAGGAACGTGTCCTGTTTTGCGGTGGCAAATGTATAACAACATTCCATATCTCACAACTATTTTAGTGCTTTTTTTAATCTTTTTTCAATCTTTTTTTTAAAAGACTTCACAATCAAACGAATAGAATTAATAATAACTTCATCTTAATTTAAAATATACTCGATTCAATACAAAATTTGAATTTATTCAAATAATGAGTAAATTTGCTAGATTAACTATTATCACCACAGAAAATGAACAAAAGAGTTGTTATCGTTTCTGCCGTTAGAACACCTATCGGAAGTTTCATGGGAGGTTTATCTACCGTACCCGCACCAAAATTAGGAGCTGCCGCTATAAAAGGAGCATTAGAAAAAATTAACCTTGACCCAAAATTAGTTGATGAAGTTTTTATGGGCAATGTAATTCAGGCCGGAGTTGGACAGGCGCCAGCACGTCAGGCGGCACTTTTTGCCGGTTTGTCTGAAGAAGTTGCCGCTACAACTGTAAACAAAGTTTGCGCCTCTGGAATGAAATCTGTAATGTTAGCAGCTCAGGCAATTGCTTGTGGAGACGCTGAAATTGTAGTTGCCGGAGGAATGGAAAACATGAGTTTGATTCCACATTACGTACAAATGCGTGCCGGAAACAAATTTGGTCCTGCTACAATGCTGGACGGAATGCAAAAAGATGGTTTAACAGATGCTTATGATAATAACGCAATGGGAGTTTGCGCTGATTTATGTGCATCAGAGTATAAAATTACTCGTGAAGAGCAAGATAATTTTGCCATTCAGTCTTATGAAAGAAGTGCAAAAGCGTGGGATGCAGGAAAATTTGATAATGAAGTGGTTCCTGTAGAAGTTCCGCAAAGACGTGGAGAACCTGTTATCTTTTCAAAAGACGAAGAATATACCAATGTCAAATTAGACAAAATACCATCATTAAGTCCTGTTTTCACAAAAGAGGGAACAGTAACTGCTGCAAACGCTTCTACCATCAACGATGGAGCTGCGGCTTTAGTTTTAATGTCTGAAGAAAAAGCAAATGCATTAGGTTTAAAACCTCTTGCTTACATTAAAGGTTATGCAGATGCTGCTCAGGAACCAAAATGGTTTACTACAAGTCCGGCAAAAGCTTTACCAAAAGCTTTAGACAAAGCAGGAATCGCAATTGGAGATGTTGATTATTTCGAATTCAACGAAGCTTTTTCAGTTGTTGGTTTGGCAAATTCAAAAATCCTTAACTTAGATAATAACAAAGTAAATGTAAATGGTGGTGCTGTTTCTTTAGGACATCCTCTTGGAGCTTCAGGAGCAAGAATCATTGTAACTTTACTTAACGTTTTAGAACAAAACAATGCCAAGACCGGAGCTGCCGCAATTTGTAATGGTGGTGGTGGTGCTTCGGCAATAGTTATCGAAAGAGCTTAAATATTATAAAATCAGGAGTTGGTTCATTAGCAAATAACTCCTGATTTTCAACTTATAAATTACCTTAAATGTTCGGAATCTGCAATCTTGCCATAGTACCCGTTCGAGCTGAAGCCAGTGACAGAAGTGAAATAGTAACACAACTTTTGTTTGGTGAACATATCGAAATATTAGAACGCCAAAATCAATGGGCCCGAATAAAAATTCAGTTTGATGATTATATTGGCTGGGTAGATTCTAAACAATATCAGGTAATTTCAGAAGCAAATTATAATCAATTAAGCAAAGAAGCCATTATTTTAAATGCTGATTTAATTGACTATATCACTGCACCAAACAACTTATTACTGCCAATTCCGCTTGGTGCATCGTTATCGTTTTTAAACAATAACGAAATCAATATTTCAAATTTTGATTTTGAAGGAACTAAAACCAGCGGTATAAAACCAAAAAGTACTTTAATAAATACTGCTTTTATGTATTTGAACGCACCATATCTTTGGGGCGGAAAAACGCCTTTCGGAATAGATTGTTCCGGATTTACACAAATGGTTTACAAATTAAACGGTTACAAAATTCACCGTGATGCTTCACAACAGGCGATGGAAGGCGAACCTTTAAGTTTTATTGAAGAAAGCGAAGTCGGTGATTTGGCCTTTTTTGATAATGATGAAGGAAACATTATTCACGTCGGAATTATAATGGAAAACAACTACATCATTCACGCAAGTGGAAAAGTACGTATTGACCGTTTAGACCATTTAGGAATTTACAATCCTGAATTAAAAAAACACACGCATAAACTTCGTGTAATCAAGAAAATAATATAATTCTTTTCTAACCCTCAAAAATATAAACGTGATAAAATTCGAATTATCAAAAACTGACTTTCTAATAAATAGTATTTCAGTTCAATTTCCTATTGCTATAAATGATTTAAAACAGGTTTTAGGAGATTACAGATACATCCAAAAAAAATACAATCATATTTATACCTGGGATGATTTGGGTATTATCGCTTTTTCTAAAGAAGGAGATAACGCAGAAAGTATTGCTGTTGAACTCGAAAACAGCGAATATGATTATTGTGCAAAAAGCCCTTTTACAGGAGAATTTCTTTTTGACGGAAAGGATTTATTTGAATTATATAAAACCAATAAAAATCAGCTTGTAAAACTTTTTAAAGGAGATAGAAGCGGTGCTTTCGTTCTTAATGGAATCAGTGTTTGGTTTGATAAAAAAGACGGCAAAATCACAAGCTTAAGTATTTCAGCTTTTGAAGAAAAAGAAAAAAAGATCACAGCACCTCTTGATCCTGAATTTAAAATATTCGAATCATTGTGGAAGGACTGGATTTCTGAAATCAACAAACTTGTCAGCACAAATAATAATTACTACAATCTTACAGAAGGAATTTCAGAAGAAGATATAAAAAAACATTCTGTTCTTGAAGAAGATATTACCATTCCTCCTGCCCTTTTAAATTTTTATAAAGTGCAAAATGTAGACTATGACGCCGTAACTTCTGCATTTCAGTTTTTAATAAGCAATTGGAGCTACGATCTTATTCCTTTTGAAGACGTTGCAGCAGAATGGAATTCTATTCAGGATTTGCAATTTGATGAAGATGATCTTCCCGAATTGGAAATAGATTTCGAAAAGCTTAAAAGCAACAACTACGCCAATCCAAAATGGATTCCGTTTGCAACTGGCCGAAACGGGGATTATTTATTAATAGATACAGATCCGGCATCTAAAGGAAAGTTTGGACAAATTATAGAATTGCAAAACGAATCCTGGTCAAGAGACATTGTAGCGGATTCTTTAGAAAAATTAATTCAAAACGAAATCAACAATTTAAAATAAAACCTTTTTATCTGTAGTGATGAACAGCGGAGCCAGGTGGTTCCGCTGTTTTTATGTGCCTGCCTGTTCAGCGACGATCCATTTCTTCTAAACATAAGCCAATAC
>SEBM01000370.1 GCA_004296145.1 Flavobacterium sp. | reverse complement strand
ATTTTATAATGATAAAAAAATAATTTCTACTTATGCCAGTGAATCTTTTTAAACAAATCCCAAACCACAATTCCGGCACTTACGGAAATATTCAAAGAATGTTTTGTTCCCAATTGAGGAATTTCAATGGATCCGTCGCAAATGGCAACTGCTTCTTGCGCAACACCATAAACCTCATTGCCAAAAATTAATGCATATTTTTGATTTTTTTCTACTTGAAAATCCTGAAGAAAAATCGCACTTTCAACTTGTTCGATCGCCAGAGTTAATACATTTTCTTTTTTAAGATTTTCAATTACTTCCAAAACATTTTCGTGATGTTCCCAGGCAACGGTTTCGGTAGCGCCAAGAGCAGTTTTATGAATTTCTTTATTCGGAGGTGTAGCTGTAATACCGCACAGGATTATTTTTTCGATCAAAAAAGCATCTGCAGTTCTAAATACAGAACCGATATTATGAAGGCTGCGAATATCGTCTAAAACTAAGATCAGCGGCGTTTTTTCAGATTCCTTAAAATCTTCAATCGATTTTCTGTCTAATTCGCTATTTTCAAGTTTTCTCATTTGGGTTAAATTCAGGTCATAAAAAAAAGCTTCCAAAGATAAGGAAGCTTTTTCAATTATTTTTAGATGTTTTTCAGATTAGCTTTTTACTGGATCTGGTAAAACAGTACCTTTAATAGTAAGTACTTTTGTTGGTTGTCCTTCAGCATTAGAAGTAACAGTTACTGTTTTAGTAAAAGCACCAACTCTGTCAGTAGCATATTTTACACCAATAATACCTTTAGCACCTGGAGCGATTGGCTCTTTTGGTGTAGTTGGTACAGTACAACCACAAGATCCCTGAGTGTTTGTAATGATAAGTGGTTTAGTTCCGTTGTTTACAAAAACAAACTCACGTTTTCCATCAGCATTGTGTGCGATAGTTCCGTAGTCAATTGTTTCAGTTTCAAAAGCCATTCCAGCTCCTTCAATTTTAGCAACTTTAGCAGCTTTAGCTTTTTTAGTACTTTGAGCATTAGAAGCTGTGATTCCTACTACAGCCAACATAGCGAATAAAATTATTTTTTTCATCTTTTTTGAGTCTTTATTTAATTATGAACAAATCTAGATAAAATTCTTATATCTGAACTTAAAATATTCTTAAAATTTAAATTTTTATAGCACTTCTATATTCCTTCAAAAAATCCTAAATTCGCTGTCACAAAATTTCCATTTAAAATATAATAATTTGGCAGCAAAAGAGAAAGTGGTGAAAGAAACACCCTTAATGAAACAGTACAACGAAATCAAGAGAAAATATCCTGATGCATGTCTGCTTTTCAGAGTAGGTGATTTTTATGAAACCTTTGGAGAAGATGCTATCAGGGCTTCTAAAATTCTGGGCATTACCCTTACAAAAAGAGGAGCAGGTTCTGAAACTGAAACAGCGCTTGCCGGTTTTCCGCACCATTCTATTAACACCTATTTACCAAAATTGGTTAAGGCCGGACTTCGTGTGGCAATTTGCGATCAGCTGGAAGATCCAAAAATGACTAAAACAATCGTAAAACGTGGCGTTACAGAATTGGTAACTCCTGGTGTTTCTCTAAACGATGAGGTTTTACAGTCAAAAACAAATAACTTTTTAGCATCGGTTTATTTTGCTAATAAAAATATAGGAGTTGCTTTTCTTGATGTTTCTACCGGAGAATTTTTAACCGCTCAGGGAAATGCAGAATATATTGATAAATTACTACAGAATTTTAATCCAAGCGAAGTATTAGTTCCTAAGAATAATAAAGGTGATTTTAAAGAAGCTTTTGGGGAAGATTTTCATAGTTTTTACTTGGAAGACTGGATTTACAAAGAAGATTACGCACTAGAGACTTTGACTAAACATTTTCAAACCTCTTCTTTAAAGGGTTTTGGAGTTGAAGAATTAAAAGAAGGCATTATTGCTTCGGGTGCTATTTTATATTATTTATCAGAAACACAACATAATCGTGTACAGCATATTACGGCGATTCAGCGTATTGCAGAAGATGCTTACGTCTGGATGGACCGTTTTACAATTCGAAATTTAGAATTGTATCACAGTTATAATCCAAATGCGGTTACACTTTTAGATGTTATCGACAGGACACTTTCTCCAATGGGCGGGCGTTTGTTGAAACGCTGGCTGGCACTTCCTTTAAAAGACAGTAATAAAATAAAAGGACGTCATGATGTAGTTTCTTATCTAAAATCAAATTCTGAGGTTTTACATAATATTCAATATCAAATCAAGCAAATTTCAGATTTAGAACGTTTGATTTCTAAAATTGCTGCCGGAAAAGTTTCGCCTCGTGAAATTATTTATTTGAAAGATTCTCTTGATGCTATTATTCCGATAAAAACGCTGGCGCTGGAAAGTCCGCAGGAAGCAGTAAAAGTAATAGGGGATAGTTTACATGCCTGCGATTTATTGAGAGAGAAAATAAAAACTACTTTAAATCAGGATGCACCGGTTGCAATCTCGAAAGGAAATGCAATTGCAAAAGGAATTAATGAAGAATTAGACGATCTGCGCGCTATTTCGACTTCAGGAAAAGAATATTTAGAGGGAATTGAAAAAAGAGAATCAGAAAGAACAGGAATCTCATCTTTGAAAATTTCATTTAATAATGTTTTTGGATATTATATTGAAGTTAGAAATACCCATAAAGATAAAGTTCCGGAAGAATGGATTCGTAAACAAACCTTAGTAAATGCCGAGCGTTATATTACAGAAGAACTAAAAGAATACGAAACAAAGATTTTAGGAGCAGAAGAGAAAATCTATAAAATCGAAACCGATCTTTTTGAGCAATTAGTAGCATGGATTGCTACTTATATTAAGCCAGTTCAAATGAATGCTTATTTAGTGGCACAATTAGACTGTCTGTGTTCGTTTACCCAATTAGCGGTCGAAAATCAATATATATGTCCGGAAATAGATGAGACTTTTGAACTTGAAATCAAAAATGGCAGGCATCCTGTAATTGAAAAACAATTGCCTGTCGGGACCCCATATATAGCCAATGATGTTTTTTTAGACAGAGAAACGCAACAGGTAATTATGATTACGGGACCCAACATGTCCGGTAAGTCGGCAATTTTGAGACAAACAGCTTTAATTGTATTGTTAGCTCAAATGGGAAGTTTTGTCCCTGCAGACAGCGTTAGAATGGGAATTGTAGATAAAATCTTTACAAGAGTAGGAGCTTCGGATAATATTTCGATGGGAGAATCTACTTTTATGGTAGAGATGAATGAGACAGCTTCTATTTTGAATAATATTTCAGATCGTAGTTTGGTTTTATTAGATGAAATTGGAAGAGGAACCAGTACCTATGATGGAATCTCGATTGCCTGGGCTATTGCCGAATTTTTGCACGAACACCCATCAAGACCAAAAACCTTATTCGCTACGCATTATCATGAATTAAATGAAATGACCGAATCGATGCCGAGAATCCAGAATTACAATGTAGCGGTAAAAGAATTAAAAGATACAGTTCTTTTTATCCGTAAGCTTGTGCAGGGAGGAAGCGCGCATAGTTTTGGAATTCACGTTGCAAAAATGGCGGGTATGCCACAGCTTGTAATTTCAAAAGCACAGAAGCTTTTAAAGAAATTAGAGAAAAATCATTCCAGTGAAGCATTAAACGGAATTAAATCTGCAAATGACGAAATGCAAATGAGTTTCTTTAATCTGGACGATCCTTTGTTAGAAGAGATAAAAGAAGAGATTTTGAGTTTGGATATTAATGCGATTACACCAGTTGAAGCTTTAATGAAGCTGAATGAGATCAAAAGAATGTTAAATAGAAAATAATTTCAGATTTAAAGTTTAGGTTATCAGAATGTTATAAAATAAGTGAAATTTTTTTTCAAAAAACGCTTGTATAATTGAATAAATGTCCTAAATTTGCACTCGCAATACAGAACAAGTCAAGTGTTGCGGTTCTTAACAGAATTTGAAACGCGAAAATAGCTCAGTTGGTAGAGCGCGACCTTGCCAAGGTCGAGGTCGCGGGTTCGAGCCCCGTTTTTCGCTCAAAAGCAAAATTGCTCGAGATGTTAAATAAAAAAGACATCAAATAAGTATAATGCTCGGATGGTGAAATTGGTAGACACGCTGGACTTAAAATCCAGTGAACAGCAATGTTCGTGCGGGTTCAAGTCCCGCTCTGAGTACTAAAGCCTCTTCTTTTGAAGAGGCTTTTTTTATGGTGTAAACTTGCACTTAATAAATTTACGCAGTAAATTTATTAAAGAATCTAAGAATCTAAGAATCTAAGAATCTAAGAATCTAAGAATCTAAGAATCTAAGAATCTAAGAATCTAAGAATCTAAGAATCTAAGAATCTAAGAATCTAAGAATCTAAGAA
>SEBM01000369.1 GCA_004296145.1 Flavobacterium sp. | reverse complement strand
CTACAAATTAGGCGTAATTGGCACACGTTCTTTTAAAGAAGACATACAAAGTGTATGGAAAAAAGCATTTAAAATTAACAATACTTTAAGTGCAGAAGAACAAGCCAATGAAGCTCACAAAAACGAGCTTTGGGCGTTAAAAGATGTGAGTTTTGAGATTTTTAAAGGTGATGTTGTGGGTTTTGTTGGGAAAAATGGAGCTGGAAAATCAACTTTGTTGAAAATTTTATCTCGAATTACTTTGCCAACTTCGGGTTCGATAAAAGGAATTGGTAGAATTGCAAGTTTATTAGAAGTTGGAACGGGGTTTCACGCAGAACTTACTGGAAGAGAAAACATTTTTTTAAATGGTCAGATACTTGGCATGCACAAGAAAGAGATCATGAATAAGTTTGATGAGATTGTTGCTTTTTCTGGAATTGAGCGTTTTCTTGATACACCAGTGAAGCGTTACTCGAGTGGAATGTATGTTAGATTAGCCTTCGCAATTGCAGCACATTTGGATCCTGAAATATTAATTGTTGATGAAGTTTTGGCGGTTGGAGATGCAGAATTTCAGAAAAAATGTTTGGGTAAAATGAAAGAAGTTTCTGCCCAGCAAGGTAAAACAGTATTATTTGTAAGTCATAATGCCCAAGCCTTAAAAAATTTATGTAATAAAGCCATCCATTTAGAAAAAGGTAGGTTAATAGCTATCGGTAAAACACAAGATATTATCACAAATTATCTTAAAACCGAACAAAATCACCAGCTCGAAAAAAAATATACCGATCCCGATGAAGCTCCAGGTAATGAAAGTATAAGAATTAAAAGATTAGAATTAGTACCTCAATATCTTGATCAAAACAAGATAATTGATATTAGAACTCCATTAACTGTTGAATTTGAGTTTTGGTATCTTCCTTCAGAAATTATTGACTTAGGTGTTAGCTTAACTTTAAACACTGTATTGGGCGATTGCATATTTGACGTTGATTCCGTTGCCAAGCCATATAAAAAAGGTATTGTAAAGGGGAGATGTAAAATCCCCGGTAATTTATTAAATAACGGCTCGTACAACATAAGTTTATTTTTTGTGAAGAATACAAGTGCAGCCATTTTTGAATTTGAAGAATGTTTATCATTTGACATTGAAGATTTTAGAGAAAATACAGCCTGGTATGGCGATTGGCCAGGTGCAATAAGACCACAATTTAAAGTACAATTAGAACAGGAAGAAGTGTAATGATGGATAAATTTAAACCTTATAGCATAGAACATATTCAGTTAAGTGATTTTCATAACTTTATTCCAATTGCTAAAAATTATTATGTGGTTTTTTGGTACATGAACATTCCATTAGGCCATATTTGGTTAGATGATCAATATTTGGCGGCTGATAGAAAGAAACTAAATCAACTAACAGTAAATTCTGTAAAAACTACATTAGAGTATTATGTTAGTCAGCATCCTCAAAGTGATAAACTTAACTGGCAAACTTTATTTTTAGAAAATAAATCAAAGGAATTAAATAAAGTTTTAAGTGATATTTTTAAAATAAATAACTTAGTTATTTCCGATCATCAACTTTCTGTAGTGGTTTGTACCAGAAACCGCTCTCATGCTATAGAAGGTTGCATTAAATCTTTGCTTAGTTCTGTTGATAAAGATTTTGAATTAATTATTGTAGACAATGCACCAGATGATGATTTAACAGAGAAAATTGTTAGTAAATATCCAACCATAAAATATGTAAAGGAGCCACGTAAAGGATTAGATATTGCACGCAATACAGGAGCTAGATATGCAAAAAATGAAATTGTTGCTTATACTGATGATGATGTAATAGTTGATAAAAACTGGACTAAACAATTAAAAACATTATTTATAGCGCCAAAAACAATGGCAGTAACTGGTCTGGTTATTCCAATTGCTTTAGCAACAAAAGCACAATTTACTTTCGAAAAATTTTGGGGCTTTAATAATGGCTATTTACCCAAATTATTTGATGAAAAGTATTTTGCCGATCACGTAGATGAAGGTGTGCCAGTTTGGAATATTGGGGCTGGCGCAAATATGGCATTTAGACGTGAAATTTTTGAGCACGTTGGTTGGTTTGATGAACGTTTAGATGTTGGCGCTTCAGGCTGCAGCGGCGATTCTGAATTTTGGTATCGAATTTTAGCTGAAGGCTACCATTGTCATTATTTACCGCAATTATTTGTTTATCATCAGCATCGTGAAGAAATGCAATCGCTAAAAAAACAAATTTTTAGTTATATGCGTGGGCAAGTAAGTTCTATTTTAGTGCAGTATGAAAACTATCACAATGATGGGGATATGTTTAGGTTGAAAAAAATTCTTCCTAAATACTACGGCAAAAAAATATTGAGCGATTTTCTTCATTTAAGGCCAAATTCGCTTTTTAATACAATCAATGAAGTTAGAGGTTGCATTTCAGGCTGGCTATTCTATCGCAAAAATAGAAATGTAGAGCGAAAAGGTAATATACTTTATTTAAAATCACTAAAAGAAGATGTAATTATTAGCCAAAATCCATTAGTTTCTATAATTATTCCATGTTACAATCATGGAAAGTATCTTACTCAAGCCATAGAAAGTGTGCTGAAGCAATCTCATCAAAATTTCGAAATTATAGTAATCGATGATGGATCTACAGATCATACCGCAGAAGTTTGCAAAAATTATGCTAATGTAAAGTACTATAAAACCAATAGATTAGGTTTATCAGCTGCAAGAAATAGAGGTGTATTTTATGCTAATGGCGATTTCTTTGTATTTTTAGATGCAGATGATTTTCTATATCCCGATGGTTTAAAAATCAACCTTAATCATTTTCAAAATAACAAAAAAGCTGTTTTTGTATCTGGTGCACATGATAAAGTGAATGATAAAGGAGAAATTTTGCCATCTTCTATGCAAATTGAAAAGTGGGCAGATAATTTTGAAGGTCTTTTACATGGTAATTATATTGCTATGGAAGGTACAGTGATGTATAGAAGTTCGCTTTTTTATACGTTTTATTTTGATCCTTTGCTAAAGGCCTGCGAAGATTACGACATCAACTTAAACATTACAAGAAATTTCCCATCAATTACACATAGTGGAAAAATTGCTGCCTATCGCATACACGATTATAACATGTCTGCCGACAAAAGTTTAATGCTTAATAATGTAATTAAAGTACTCCAACGGCAGCACAAATATCTTACAACAGATAAAGAATTGGATGCTTACCAAAATGGATTAAAAAATTGGGAATACTATTACTCAAATTAATAAACAATAAGTGATGCTTGTACGTACACCTCAAACTCCACCACAAATTTTACCATTGCCACAAAGTGATGATAGACCTTTATGGTCTGTAATGATCCCTAGTTATAATTGTATCAACTATTTAAAAAAAACGATTGAAAGTGTGCTTGTGCAAGCTGAATGCGCATCTAATATGCAAATTGAAGTTATTGATGATTTTAGCAATGATGGTGATGTTGAAGCATTGGTTAATGAACTTGGAAAGGGAAGAGTTGGGTTTTTTCAGCAAGTTGAAAATGGTGGTAGTTTAAGAAATTTTGAAACTTGCATAAATAGGGCTAGAGGTAAATATGTACACATTTTGCATGGCGATGATTTAGTAAGACCTGGTTTTTATAAAGAAATAACAAATCTATTCGAAAAATATCCAGAAGCAGGAGCTGCATTTACAGGCTGCACCGAAATAAATGAAAATGATGAATATTTATGGGACAGCAAAAAAATATTAGATAAACCAGGAATTATAAAAGATTGGTTTCTTCAAATTGCTACCGGACAACTTTTACAAACTCCATGTATGGTTGTAAAACGAGAAGTTTATGAAAATTTAGGTAGCTTTTACGCAGTGCATTATGGCGAAGATTGGGAAATGTGGAATAGAATTGCAGCGAATTATCCAACAGCTTATACGCCACTAAAATTAGCATCGTATCGAGTTCACTCAAATAACATAACGGGCAATGCTTTAAAAACCGGACAAAATTTAAAAGATATTGCTAAAGTAATTGATATTATTCAAAATTATTTACCAGAAAACTATAGAAAATCTTTGAAAAAAACTGCCAGAATGAACTATTCAATTTATGCAGGTATACTTTCTGATCACATTTACCACAATCAAAAAAATCCTGAAGCTGCTACAGTTCAGGTGTGGGAAGCATTTAAATTGCACCCGAGTAAACGCAGTATTAAAAGGCTGGTAAAAATTCTTTTTAAAAGAGCAATTTTCTATAAAAGTTAATGCTTATTTAATTGCTTTATCCAAATAATTTAATATCTCTACGTCAATTTTTTCATCAAATTTCCTTGCATAAAAATTACCAGATTTCATCATCTCTTCATAATCTACTAGATTAAGTACATCAGGCCTGTAT
>SEBM01000368.1 GCA_004296145.1 Flavobacterium sp. | reverse complement strand
GTTTTCGGATAAAATAATGGATTTTGATGTAGAGAAAGACCAGATTTCAAGAAAAATAACCTATTATAATTCATTAAAAAGTTACTTAAATAGTAGTGTAGATTATTCACGTTTGCCAGCTCCATCAGTAGCAGGGATTGAAGATCCAAATATAGTTGCTAGTGTTTCAAAGTTGATTGGGCTTTCTACCCAGAGGTCAGAAATGGCATATGCTGTAAAAAGTGATAAGATTTTTAAAGATTTTGATAATCAGATGCGCGCTGTAAAAGATGTTTTATTAGAAAATATTACGACTGCAAAATCATCATTATTGTATGATTTGTCAATGATAAATGCAAAAATAGGACAGGCTGAAAGTACTGTTAAAAGACTTCCGGAAGAACAGCAGCAATTATTGAAAATTAAAAGAAAATATGATTTAAATGATAATATTTATACTGAATTTCTTCAAAAAAGAAATGAGGCAGAAATTGTAAAAGCATCTAATTTATCTGATATTCATTTTATTGATCCCGCAAAAGACATCGGAGGCAATTTAATAGGTCCTAAAACTTCTGTAAATTATGTTTTAGCATTGTTTTTAGGAACATTGATTCCGCTAATATTTGTTTTTATAATTTTCTTTATTAACAATTCTATTCAAAATCCTGATGATATTAGCAAATTAACACAAATTCCTCTTATCGGAATTATTGGTGTTAATAAAGATAATATCAATTTAGCAGTTTTTGAAAAACCAAAATCAGCACTGTCAGAATCGTTTAGAACAATTCGTTCTTCACTGCAGTTTCTCTATAAAAAACAGCGTGTAAGTGGAGCAAAAACACTTATGATTACGTCATCTGTAGGTGGAGAAGGAAAAACATTTTGCTCAATAAACATTGCAACTGTTTTTGCTTTGAGCGAGAAAAAAACAGTTATAATTGGTTTAGATTTAAGAAAACCAAGATTGGCAGATGAGTTTAATCTGACGAATAATGTAGGAGTTGTTAATTATTTAATTAAACAGAAGAGCTTAGAAGAAATAACTAATGCAACACAAATTCAAAATCTTGACGTTATTCTTTCAGGGCCAATTCCGCCAAATCCTTCGGAACTTATTTTAAGTGAGGCAATGAAAGAATTGATAGATGAATTGAAGCAAAAATATGATTATATTGTTTTAGACACACCACCTGTCGGATTGGTATCTGATGCTTTAGAGTTAGCTCAATATGCAGATGTTACTTTGTATATTGTAAGACAGAATTATACTAAAAAAGATATGATTACCTTGTTGAATAATAGAATCAAAAGAGGAGAATTAAGTAACGCAAGTATTGTTTTAAACGGATATGAAAATAAAGCAAAATACGGTTCTGGATATGGGTATGGATATGGCGCGTACTCTAATGGTTATCATGAGGAAGAAGAAAAACCAGCCTTTTTAAAATCTGTTTTTAATAAATTCAATAAAAAATAATTTGCACATGGAAAAATCAGCTCAATATAAAATTCTAGTTACAGGGGGAGCCGGTTTTATTGGTTCCAATTTATGTGAGCATTTTTTGGCATTAGGTCATATGGTAACTTGTTTAGATAATTTTTCGACAGGACATCATCATAACCTTAAAGATTTTATTGAAAATTCAAATTTTAAATTGATAGAAGGAGATATCCGTAATATAGATGATTGTGTTTTGGCTGTTGAAGGTGTTGATTATGTTTTGCATCAGGCAGCATTAGGCTCAGTTCCAAGGTCCATAAATGATCCAATAACATCAAATGATGTAAATGTTTCTGGTTTCTTAAATATGTTGGTTGCTTCTCGTGATGCTAAAATAAAGAGATTTATATATGCGGCAAGTTCTTCTACATATGGAGATTCGGAAGGATTGCCAAAAGTTGAAGATGTTATAGGAAAACCATTATCACCCTATGCCATTACAAAATATGTAAACGAATTGTATGCAGAGATTTTTAGTAAAACTTATGGACTAGAAACAATTGGGCTTCGATACTTTAATGTTTTTGGCAGAAAGCAAGATCCAAATGGAGCGTATGCCGCAGTTATTCCTAAGTTTGTTATGCAATTTATGAATTATGAAAGTCCTGTTATAAATGGTGACGGAAATTATTCACGTGATTTTACTTATATTGATAATGTAATTCAGATGAATGAATTGGCAATGACAAGTCAAAATCCGGAATCTGTAAATACAGTTTATAACACTGCATTTGGAGATAGAAATACATTAAATGATTTAGTTGGATATTTAAAAAAATATTTAACTGATTTTGATTCAAAAATTGCTGATGTTCAAGTTGTTTATGGGGCAAACAGAGCAGGAGATATACCACATTCATTAGCGAGTATAGATAAGGCAAAAAAAATGTTAGGATATGATCCAAAATACTCTTTACAGCAAGGATTAAAAGTAGCTGTGAGTTGGTATTGGAACAATTTAAAATGAAAATAAGTTTAAGATTTAATATAAATTAAATGAAAATTACAAAAATTTGCTGTATTGGTGCAGGATATGTTGGAGGTCCGACAATGGCAGTAATAGCTCAAAAATGTCCAGATATTCAAGTGACTGTTGTCGATTTGAACGAACAAAGAATTAAAGATTGGAATGATCCAAACACCGATAATATTCCGATTTATGAACCAGGACTCTCAGAAATTGTGGCTGAAGCAAGAGGGAGAAATCTGTTCTTTTCTACTGAAGTTGAAAAAGCAATTGATGAAGCTCAGGTGATTTTTATATCTGTAAATACACCAACCAAAACCTACGGAAAAGGAAAAGGTATGGCAGCAGATTTAAAATATATTGAATTATGCGCAAGACAAATTGCTAAAGTTGCCAAACAAAATAAAATTGTAGTCGAAAAATCTACTTTACCAGTTCGTACAGCCGAGGCGATAAAAAGTATTTTGGATAATACTGGAAATGGTGTTCAATTCCAAATTTTATCAAATCCTGAATTTTTAGCAGAAGGTACTGCTGTTTCAGATTTGTTGAACCCAGACAGAATTTTAATTGGTGGTGACGCTACTCCTGAAGGAGAAATTGCAATTAATGCCTTGGTGGATGTATATGCCAATTGGGTAAGCAGAGAGAAAATATTAACTACAAATGTTTGGTCTTCAGAATTATCTAAGCTAACTGCAAATGCATTTTTAGCACAACGTATTTCGTCAATAAATGCAATGTCAGAATTGTGTGAAAAGACAGGTGCTAACGTTAGTGAAGTAGCAAGAGCAATTGGAATGGATAGCCGAATTGGGCCTAAATTCTTAAAAGCATCAGTTGGTTTTGGAGGTTCTTGTTTTCAAAAAGATATCCTAAATTTAGTTTATATAGCTAAAACATACGGGCTTAATGAAGTAGCAGATTATTGGGAACAAGTTATTATTATGAATGATCATCAGAAGAGAAGATTTTCAAATAAAATCGTTCAGACACTATATAATACTGTTGCAGATAAAAAAATTACTTTTTTAGGTTGGGCATTTAAAAAAGATACAAATGATACCCGAGAGTCAGCAGCTATCTATGTAGCAGACGATCTAATTAATGAACAGGCTAAGATTTCTGTTTACGATCCAAAAGTTTCAAGAAATAAAATGTTAAATGACTTAAATTATTTAGAAACAAGATCAGATGTAGAAAATAAAGACGCAGTTTTAACGTTTGATAATTCTTATGATGCATGCAAAGACGCTCATGCAATTGCAATTCTAACCGAATGGGATGAATTTGCGACATATGATTGGCAAAAAATTTATGATTCGATGCATAAGCCGGCTTTTATTTTTGACGGAAGAAATATATTAAATGCAGAAGAATTAGAATCAATCGGTTTTATTTATAAAGGAATAGGTTTTTAATACATGCCTGATATTGATTAAAATTTTATTTAAGAAAGAATACAATGTTAGAGGTTTAGAAATTTTATTTCAATAATATAGATATGAATTGGTATGTAGTTTATACTAAACCTAAATGGGAAAAAAAAGTTGCAGAAAAACTTCAACAAATAGGAATAGCATGTTATTGTCCATTGGTAACTCAAGTTAAACAGTGGTCAGACAGAAAGAAAAAGATTGAAGTGCCTCTTTTTAATTCATATGTTTTTGTTCAATTGCCAGATAGCGAGAGAAGTTCAGTTTTTCAAGTAGAAGGTATAGTTCGTTATTTATTTTGGTTAGGCAAGCCAGCAATTGTGAGAAATGAAGAAATTGATATAATAAAAAAGAACCTGAATTCTTCTAATGTTAGTGAGATTTCTGTAACAACAATTCAGGTTGGAGACAGGATAAAATTAGATTCGGGAGCTTTTAGTAATCAGAATGCAATTGTTCAGGAAGTCTCAAATACACACTATATTTTGGTATTAGAATCTTTAGGATGCGTATTGAAGATTAAATATAAATAATTTTAA
>SEBM01000367.1 GCA_004296145.1 Flavobacterium sp. | reverse complement strand
TGACAAGATTGTTTAAAATAATTTATTTGAATCTTATTTTATTTAATTTTGAATTAAAACTAAAACTCAAATCATGCAGGAAGCGATCGATTTTCTTTCATCCAAAAATCCAATCTTTCTGGAAATCATAGAAAAATACGGATTACCGCCAATTCCGAAGCGTCCGCCAGGTTTTGAAACGTTGGTATTGGTGATTCTTGAGCAACAGGTTTCTATAGATTCGGCGAAAGCCACATTCTTAAAAATAAAAGCATACACCACTTGCAATCCCGAAACAATGGCAGCTTTGTCTGATGAAGAATTTAGATCTTTAGGAGTCAGCAGACAAAAAACAAAATATATCAAAATTTTAGCGGAAGCGGTTTTAAACAAAGAACTCGATATTGAAAGTCTCGCTTCAAAAACGGCACAACAAGTTCGTGAAGAACTTATAAAGTTAAAAGGAATCGGAAATTGGACAATTGATATCTATTTAATGTTCTGTTTGCAGGAACCAGATTTGATTCCTCTTGGCGATATTGCGGTTGTCAATACCATCAAAGAATTATTGAATATTCATGATAAAAATGAAATGGAAATTCATGCACAACAATGGAGTCCTTACCGATCTTATGCTACATATTTGCTTTGGCATTATTACTTAACGAAGCGAAATCGTAAAATAACTTACTAAAACCTTGTTTTTTAAACTATAATGCGGATAATTTAACCTGTTTTTGTATTGTAAAAATGGAATGTTTGGTTACTTTTGCAACCGAAATTATAGATATAATAAAAAACAAAAATGACCGCAGACAAACTAACGACTTTCGATGTTTTAATCGAAATACCAAGAGGAAGCAGAAATAAATACGAGTACGATTTTGAAATCAAAAGAATGCGTTTCGACAGAATGTTATTCTCTTCAATGATGTACCCGGCAGATTACGGATTTATTCCAGAAACTTTAGCTCTTGACGGTGACCCTCTTGACGTATTGGTTTTAGTAAACGAACCAACTTTCCCTGGATGTGTTATGGAAGTAAAACCAATTGGAGTTTTCCACATGGCAGATGATAAAGGACCGGACGAAAAAATTATTTGTGTACCAGTTTCAGATCCAATCTGGAATTCATTGACAGATTTGTCAGATATGAACCCGCACTTAGTAAAAGAAATCGAGCATTTCTTCCAGGTTTATAAAGATCTTGAAAACAAAAAAGTAGATGTTGAAGGTTGGGGAGACGTAAACGAAGCTTTTGCAATTATTGCAGAGTGTACAAAACGTTTTAACGATATCGAGAACAAACCAGAAGGATTATTTAGTATTAAATAATTTTTGCCCTCATATTTTATAAAAAAAGCAATACTCCGTCAGGAGTATTGCTTTTTTGTTTAAATTCGTTTTAGTTAGATTGTTGACTATTAACCAAAACCATTAAATAATTATGAATGCATTTATGATTTACCTGCCAATTGTTATGGCAGTTTTAGGATTACTTTTCATGGGAATAAAAAGGACTTGGGTTTTAAAACAAGATGCCGGCGATGGTAAGATGAAAGAGATTTCAGATTACATATACGAAGGAGCATTGGCCTTTCTAAAAGCAGAATATAAATTATTGACCATATTCGTAATTATAGCCAGTATAGCTTTGGCGGGAATTACTTTTATTCCTGGAGTTAAAACACATTTATTAATCGTAGTTGCATTTATATTTGGAGCGTTATTTTCAGCTTATGCAGGAAACATAGGAATGAAAATAGCAACCAAAACAAACGTTAGAACCACTCAGGCTGCGCGTACCAGTTTGCCTCAGGCTTTAAAAGTATCTTTTGGAGGCGGAACAGTAATGGGGCTTGGCGTTGCAGGTTTAGCAGTTTTAGGTTTGACCTCTTTCTTTATAATTTTCTTTAATTTATTATCAGGTGGTGTTTGGAAAGACACTGAAACGATGACCATAGTTCTCGAAACACTGGCTGGATTTTCTCTTGGTGCAGAATCAATCGCTTTGTTTGCCAGAGTTGGTGGTGGAATTTATACAAAAGCAGCCGACGTTGGAGCCGATTTAGTGGGTAAGGTAGAAGCCGGAATTCCGGAAGATGATCCTCGAAATCCGGCAACAATTGCGGATAATGTGGGAGATAATGTTGGAGATGTCGCCGGTATGGGTGCCGATTTATTTGGTTCGTATGTGGCTACAGTTTTGGCAGCGATGGTTCTTGGAAACTACGTTATCAAAGATATGGGAGGAAATATTCAGGACGCTTTTGGCGGCATTGGACCAATTTTACTTCCGATGGCGATTGCCGGTTTCGGAATTTTATTTTCTATCATCGGAACTTTACTAGTAAAAATATCAGACGATAATGCAAGAGAGGCACAAGTGCAAAAAGCATTAAATATAGGAAACTGGGTTTCTATTGTTTTAACAGCAGCAGCTTGTTTCTTTTTGGTACAACACATGCTTCCGGAAGTAATGACAATGGAATTCTTTGGAGAAGGAGCGCAACAGATTTCTTCTATGCGTGTTTTCTATGCCACTTTAGTAGGTTTAGTTGTTGGAGGAGCTATTTCATCAGTAACAGAATATTATACAGGATTAGGTACAAAACCAGTATTGGCAATTGTTCAGAAATCATCTACGGGAGCAGGAACAAACGTTATTGCAGGATTGGCAACAGGAATGATTTCTACTTTTCCTACCGTTATTTTATTCGCAGTAGCGATCTGGATTTCTTATGCATTAGCAGGATTTTACGGGGTAGCGTTAGCAGCATCAGCAATGATGGCAACTACGGCAATGCAGTTGGCTATTGATGCTTTTGGACCAATTTCTGATAATGCCGGAGGAATTGCCGAAATGAGCGAATTGCCAAAAGAAGTTCGTACCAGAACCGATATTTTAGATTCAGTAGGAAACACGACTGCAGCAACCGGAAAAGGTTTTGCAATTGCTTCTGCGGCTTTGACTTCATTGGCTTTATTTGCGGCCTATGTAACTTTTACAGGAATTGACGGAATCAATATTTTTAAAGCGCCAGTTTTAGCAATGTTATTTGTCGGCGGCATGATTCCGGTAGTTTTCTCAGCTTTAGCCATGAATTCTGTTGGAAAAGCGGCAATGGATATGGTTTACGAAGTTCGTCGTCAGTTTAAGGAAATTCCGGGAATTATGGAAGGAACTGGAAAACCAGAATACGGAAAATGTGTTGAAATTTCTACAAAAGCCGCTTTACGCGAAATGATGCTACCGGGAATTCTAACGATTGGTTTTCCAATTGCAATTGTGTTACTGGGAAAATTAGTTTACTCAGACAACAATCAGTTAATTGCTGAAATGTTGGGAGGATATATGGCAGGAGTTACCGTTTCTGGTGTTCTTTGGGCAGTGTTTCAAAACAATGCCGGAGGTGCTTGGGATAACGCTAAAAAATCTTTTGAAGCCGGAGTAATGATCAATGGAGAAATGACGTATAAAGGTTCTGATGCCCATAAAGCAGCCGTAACTGGAGATACAGTTGGAGATCCGTTTAAAGATACTTCCGGACCTTCAATGAATATTTTAATTAAATTGACTTGTTTGATTGGTTTGGTAATTGCTCCAATCTTAGGTGAAGGACATTCTACGGAAATGGCCGGAATGGCTTCTTGTTGCAGCAAAACAGAAATGCATGCCGATATGCATTCTAAATGTGGTGATTTGTCTAAAATGACAAAAGAAGAATGTGCCAAAATGTGTAAAGAAAAAGGATGTACTGCAGAAGAAACTGCAAAATGTCTGGCAAGCTACGATGCAAACGGAAAATATATACATCAAAAAACAGATTGTTTTGATACTTCTAAATATGAGAAAAAACGTGTTGAGGTAAATTTATCAACTGCAAATGGTGTTACAACCGGAACACTAACTAAAACTGAAAATGGTAAAACTACGACCGAAGTTTATGAAGGAACCGAAGAAGATGTAAAAGCAAAAATTGAAGCAGCGAAATAATTTTTCTGTTAGTTATAAAATAAAAATGTCTCTAAAATTTTAGAGGCATTTTTTTATGTGTTTAAAGCATATTCTTTAATTAATGTTGAAGCAGGAATATGTAATTCTTCGGCCAAAATTCTAATCTGCTTTATCGTTAAGGCTCTTTTACGTTTAAATATTTCAGATACTCTTGAGCGGCTATTTAAAATAACTCCTAAATCGGCATCAGTTAGACCATTTTGTTCCATCATAAATTTGATTGCCTCTATCGGATCAGGTTCAGGGATTTTATAGTTTTTTAGTTCATATTTTTCTATTAGAGTAACTAAAACATCTAATTCGTCGCCTTCCGGAGTATTAGGTTTAGCATCAAAAAGTACATTTACTCTTTCTAATGCTAAGTCATAATCTTTTTCTGTTTTTATAGGTTTTATTTCCATCTTTTTTATAAGTTTTTAATGTCTTTCAGATTATCATATTCACTATGTGTTC
>SEBM01000366.1 GCA_004296145.1 Flavobacterium sp. | reverse complement strand
CCTATAAACTTTTACAGCTTATCCTTTAAATAAATCCCTGTAACAGATTCTTTTACTTTTACAATATCTTCAGGAGTTCCGGATGCTAAAAGATAACCTCCGTTTTCACCACCTTCAGGCCCCAGATCAAGAATCCAGTCGGCACATTTTATAAGATCAAGATTGTGTTCAATTACGATTATAGAATGACCTTTTTCTATTAAAGCATCAAAAGAAGCCAATAGTTTTTTGATGTCATGAAAATGTAAACCGGTTGTAGGTTCATCAAACACAAATAATGCTTTGTCTTTTGTGGCGCCTTTTACTAAAAATGAAGCAAGTTTAATACGTTGTGCTTCACCACCGGAAAGAGTTGATGACGATTGTCCTAATTGTACATATCCCAAACCAACATCCATAAGAGGCTGTAATTTCTGAGTAATTTTGGTTTGCTTATTTTTTTCGAAAAAAGCAATGGCATCATCAATGGTCATGGTCAGGATATCATTGATGTTTTTATCATCAAAAGTAACTTCTAGAATTTCTTTCTTGAAACGTTTTCCGCCACAAGTTTCACACGGAAGCTGCACATCTGCCATGAAGACCATTTCTACGTTTATAGAGCCTTCTCCTTTACAAGTTTCGCAACGGCCGCCGTCAACATTAAAAGAAAAATGTTTGGCCTGATAACCTCTTATTTTTGATAATTTTTCTTTGGCATACAAGTCACGAATATCATCATAAGCTTTGATGTAGGTTACAGGATTCGATCTTGAGCTTCTCCCGATCGGATTCTGATCTACATATTCAATATGTTTTATTTGTGAAAAAGAACCATTTATTTCGCTAAACTGTCCCGCTTTTTCAGAAGCACTTTCCAGTTTCTTTTGCATGGCCGGAAACAATATCTTTTTGATCAAAGTACTTTTTCCGCTTCCTGAAACCCCCGTTACGACAGTCAGGACATCCAGAGGAAAAGTAACATTAATATTTTTTAAGTTATTTTCTCTGGCACCAATTATTTCGATATGATTTTTAAATTTTCTTCTTTTTTTCGGAACTTCTATTTCTAAATCGCCATTTAAGTATTTAGCAGTTAAGGATTCAGATTGCAATATTTCGTCATAAGTTCCCTGTGCTACCAGATTTCCTCCAAATGTTCCGGCTTCCGGACCAATATCGATAATCATATCGGCGGCTTTCATAATATCCTCGTCGTGTTCTACAACAATAACTGTATTTCCAAGATCACGAAGTGATAATAATACTTTTATCAATCGTTCAGAATCCTTTGGATGCAAACCAATACTTGGCTCATCAAGAATGTACATAGAACCGACTAAACTACTTCCCAGAGAAGTTGCCAGGTTAATTCTTTGCGATTCCCCACCGGATAATGTTGCCGAATTTCTGTTTAAAGTCAGATAATCCAAACCAACTTCTGTCAAAAATGACAAACGGTTATTGATTTCGATCATCAAACGTTTTGCAATTTGTTGCTCGTATATATTCAGTTCGATGTTTTTGAAAAAAGTAACCAAATGTTTAATTGGTAAATCAACTAAATCTGAAACTGTTTTACCGTTTATTTTTACATAAGATGCTTCTTCGCGCAAGCGTTTACCACGACAGGCGTGACATTTCGTTTTTCCGCGGTAGCGAGATAACATTACGCGATTCTGGATTTTATAATTTTTTTCTTCTAATTCTTTAAAGAAACCATTTAAACCCTGAAAGTATTTATTTCCTTTCCAAAGAATATCTTTTTGTTCGTCACTAAGTTCAAAATAAGGTTTGTGAATTGGAAAATCAAACTTATAAGCGTGTTTGACCAATTCGTCTTTGTACCAGCTCATACTTTCTCCTCTCCACGGATAAATAGCGCTTTCAAAAACAGATAAAGAAGTATTTGGAACAACCAGATCAGCATCAATTCCGATAATGTTTCCGTAACCTTCGCAAACCGGGCAGGCTCCGTATGGATTATTAAAACTGAATAAATGAACATTTGGTTCTAAGAAAGTAATTCCATCCAGTTCAAAATTATTCGAATAAGAAAAACGTTTGTCAGAGTTTAATTCCTGTAAATAACAAATTCCTTTTCCTTCAAAAAAGGCAGTTTGTACAGCATCTGCCAGACGATTATAAAATTCTTCTTCTTCCTTAACAACAATCCTGTCAATAACCAGAAGAATATCTTTATTGTCTAACTGATGAAGATTTGCGCCTTCAAATTCGTCCAGACGAACCATTTCGTTGTTTACCAAAATACGGGCAAAACCTTGTTGCAAAAGCACTTTTAGTTTGTCTTCGAGCTGTCTTCCTTCTTCTAAATGAATTGGGGCAAGCAAAAGCCATTTACTATCTAATTCAAGCGTTTTTACATCGGCAACTACATCGGTAACGGTATTTTTTTTGACTTCCTGACCTGAAACTGGCGAATAGGTACGGCCAATTCTGGCGTACAAAAGTTTCATGTAATCGTAGATCTCAGTTGAAGTTCCAACTGTAGAACGCGCATTGGTTGTATTTACTTTTTGCTCAATAGCGATTGCAGGAGCAATTCCTTTTATATATTCTACTTTTGGTTTGTCAAGACGGCCTAAAAACTGACGCGCATATGAAGATAAACTTTCAACATAACGACGCTGTCCTTCAGCATATAATGTGTCAAAAGCCAAACTGGATTTTCCTGAACCTGAAAGCCCTGTAATTACAACAAGTTTATTTCTCGGAATAGCGACAGAAACATTCTTTAAGTTATGAACCTGAGCGCCTTTAATGATAATATTTTGTTTTGGGTCGAGTGTAGAAAGGTCGATTTGCATAGAAAAAATCAATTTTTACAAAAGTAATCAATTTTGAATTGAGTTTTGTTAAGGAGATTGTTCCAAATTTTAACAAAATAGCTTCAAATCAAGGGATTTGGTTATTCAGTTTTTTTATTAAAAAGTTGTTGTATCAGTATAAAATAAGCTATTTTAGAGCAGTTTTTATATAATTAATACCACTTGCCAATTGAAATCAAAATTATATCTGCTGTTTGTTTTATTGAGTCTGAAGATGCTTTCGCAGGAATTGCCGCCAATTGTAAAATATCCGTCGACTATTTATGGTGCCGGTAACCAAAGCTGGATGATCTCTCAGGATGATCAGAACTATCTTTATTTTGCTAATAATGAAGGTCTTTTGGAGTATAATGGTACGAATTGGAAGTTATATCCGACGCCAAACGAAACCATTATGCGATCTGTAAAAGTAATCGATAATAAGATTTATACGGGCTGTTATATGAATTTTGGCTACTGGACCAGACAATCAAACGGGAAATTAAAATATACGTCACTTAGTGATACTATAAAAAATAAAATTCTGGACGACGAACAGTTTTGGAATATTCTAAAATACGATCAGTGGATTTTGTTTCAGTCTTTGAACAGAATATATATATATGATACCAAAACGAAAGGTTTTAAGATTATTTCGCCTAAAAATGGTGTTGTAAAATCGTTTAGCACAAAAACTTCTATTTATTATCAAACTACAAATGAAGGCCTTTTTGAAATTGAAGCCGGAAGAGGAAAATTAATTTCTGATAATCCAATTCTAAAAAAATATACTATTGTCAATCTTTATTCAATTGATGAAGGATTGCTGATTCAAACACAATTAGATGGTTTCTATAAGTTGACAGGAACAAGTTTAACTCCTTTTATGACCGATGTTGATGCAGCAATAAAATCAAGTTTTGTATACAGTAGCCAGCGTCTTCAGGACGGAAGTTATGCTTTGGGAACAGTTTCTAACGGAATTTTTATTTTATCGAATTCAGGAAAATTAAATTATCATATTTCACAGAGCAAAGGTTTGAGTAATAATACGGTTTTGTCTCTTTTTGAAGATCGTGATCAGAATGTATGGGTTGGCCTCGATAACGGAATCAATTGTATAAATCTTCAGACACCTGTACATAGTTTTACAGATGACACAGGAGTTTTGGGAACTGTTTATGCCTCAAAAGTGCATAACGGAATTTTATACGTTGGAACCAATCAGGGATTATTTTGCAAAAAATACCAAAGCAATGGTGATTTTCAGTTTATAAATGGCACAAAAGGACAGGTTTGGTCTTTGTTTGTTTATGATAATACACTTTTTTGCGGCCACGATTCGGGAACTTTTATTATTGATAATGCGTCGGCGAGAAGTATTTTTTCAGGATCGGGAACCTGGAAATTTGAATCTGTTCCGAATGCAAAAAATCAGTTGCTACAAGGTAATTATTATGGGATTTCGGTTTTAGAAAAAGTAAATAATCAATGGAAATTTAAAAACAAAATAAAAGGGTTTGATTATTCTTCACGTTATTTTGAAATTACAAATAAATTGGAAGTATATGTCAGTCATGAATATAAAGGGATTTTTAGGATTCAGTTGGATAACAGTCTTTTGAAAGCAAAACAATTTTATGCTTATCCT
>SEBM01000365.1 GCA_004296145.1 Flavobacterium sp. | reverse complement strand
TCATACCATACTTACGGACAATCTGATGTTTACAAAATCATCAATGAAGAGTTTAAGGTAAAACGCGATACCTTAAATGCAAAGGCAGAAGACAGTATCATGAAAAGCATGACTGGTTCTTTAAAAAATATCGAACTAATCTGTTCAAAATTTTTATCTTTCTGTAATTCGTTTACATATAATTTGGATCGTAATCCTATCACTTTCTTATTTCTGATGTGAACTCCCCATGAATAAATCGGCAATGCAACATCCAGATGAAGCGGATATTTTTTCAGGCTCTTCAAATATTTAGCTGCGACATTTTGATCATAAATAGAATTTAAAGAATCCGGCGCTATTGATCCCATATTATAATACATTAAAACTCCGGAATCTACATTTGGAATTTTTGTCTTTTTGAAATATTTAACCTGATGCAATCGTATTGTTGCAGACAATTTTTTGTGCGAAAGTTTTTTAAACCTTTCTATAAATTTAAGATAATTGTCTTTACTATTTAATGTCCAGTCGCAATCAATCTGAATTTCTTTGCAATCAATTTTATTTTTTGCATTTATCTGATCTATAAAATGAATTGATTTCCTGGCCAGATCTTCAATATCTAAATTAGATTGCAACATGACTTTGTTCTGAATAAAAATCACGGGAACAATATTGAATTCACTAACATTTTCCTGAAAACGTATCGGGCTAATTGGGATTGGTTCCTTGGTTTCTGACTGAAGTCCTATATCAAAATACCTGACATATAACTTTTTGACTTTATTTTCTGTTAGGATTTCATTTTCTGTTTTGGAGAATTTCAGTACGGTTTTCCAATAATAAAAAGAAATTTCAGGTTGTTCACTTTTCGAACAGGAAACGAGCAGGAAAATCAGCAAAATCAAAAAAAGTCTTTTTAGCAAAACGCGGAAAATTATATTGGAAATCAAAAGTAAGAAATTATAACAAATTGATGAATTCAAAAATTACAAAAGTCTAAAACCACAAAAGGGGCAAATCCTAATAAATGCCCAAAAAATTTCAATTAAAGCAAATATAATCGTTATTTTGTGCAATCAAATTTAAAACTGTTATGTTGAAAAACAACTTCAAATATATTTCATTTTTACTGGTATTTTTAATGTTTGGATGCGCCAAAAGAGGCAGCATTACCGGCGGATTAAAGGACACTCTGGCTCCGGTTTTAGTTTCTAGTTCACCTAAAAACTTAAGCACTGATTTTAAAGGAGATGAGATTGTTTTATATTTTGATGAATATATAAAACTTAAAAACATTAATAAACAGCTTATTATTTCACCTCCAATGAAACATGAGCCGTTGATTACACCAACCAACGTCAGCAAATTTATAAAGATTCAGATTAAAGACACTTTGCAGCCAAATACTACTTACAGTTTTAATTTTGGACAAAGTATCACGGATAATAATGAAGGAAATGCGCTGAATCAATTTAAGTATATTTTTTCTACCGGACCTTATATTGATTCTCTTACGCTTAGCGGAAAAATAAAAGATTCTTACGAAAAACACGTAGATAATTTTGTATCTGTAATGCTGTATGAAGTAAATGATAAGTTTAAGGATTCTATGATTTACAAAGAAAACCCGAGATATATCACGAATACTCTCGACAGTATGAGAACTTTTACATTTGAAAATTTAAAGGCTGGAAAATATCTTATGGTCGCCTTAAAAGACAAAGGAAGCAACAATAAATTTAATCCGAAAGATGACAAAATCGGATTTCTGAAAAATTATATCACGGTTCCAAATGATACTGTTTATGAACTGGAATTGTTTAAAGAAACGCTTCCGCTAAAGGCTTTCAAACCGATTCAGGCTTCCGGAAACAGATTATTGCTTCCGTATGAAGGAAAACAGAATTTTAAAAATTCTTTACCAAAAGTTGTACTTAAAAACAACACCGAAACATTAGAAACAATTATAACGCAATTTCCTAAAAAGGATTCGCTACAGATTTGGTATAAGCCTCTAAAAGCAGATTCATTAGCAATGGAAGTTAGCAGAGATAACTACAACAAGAAATTTACTTTTAGAATTAAAGACCAGAAAAAGGACACTTTAAATATAAAAGCGGTACAGAACGGAAGTATTGATTTCAGGGACCGATTCACGTTGGATACTGAAACCCCACTCGTAAAATTCGACAAAACTAAAATCAGGTTAGTTAACAAAGATTCTGTTGCTGTAGATTTTACAACAGACTATGATGTATTTGAGCAAAAACTATATGTTGACTTTAAGAAAGAGCCTTCTGAAAAATATAATTTCACATTTTTTCCGGGTGCTTTAACTGATTTTTACGAAAAGACAAACGATACTTTATCTTATAAATTAAGCACTAAAGAACTTGCTGATTATGGGAATTTAATATTGAACCTGAAGAATGTCAAACGCTTTCCTATTATTGTTGAATTAACCAATAAAAAAGGAGATCAGGTTCTGGCAAGTGCTTATTCTGAAGGAAAAACTACAATTGAATTCAATTTAGTAAGACCTGATGCCTTTACGATTCGTGTTGTTTACGATGATAATAAAAACAAAGTCTACGATACCGGTAGCTTTTTGAATAAAACATATGCCGAGGAAGTTTTTTACTATCAGGAAGAATATGACGTGCGCGCCAATTGGGATCGTAACGAAACGGTTGATTTAAACATTCCGTTTAATCCTGAAGTAGAAAAGAAGAGAGACGAAAAGAAGAAAAAAGAAGATGAAAAAAAGCGAAAAGCTTTCTAGATTTTAATTTCGAACTGATCTTTATCGCTTAAAAAATCCAGTTTTTTTCTGGTTTCCAATATGATATTTTTATCCAATTCAACCACAAAAACGCCATCAGTTTCTTGTGGTTCGAGGATATAATTTCCTAAAAAATCAACAACCTGCGAATGACCGATATGTTCATATTCATTAGCGTCTAAACCAATTCTGTTTACGCCGACAGCATAACTCAGATTTTCAATTGCGCGTGCTTTTAGCAAAGCATCCCAGGCATTTGTACGGACTTTTGGCCAATTGGCTACATATAGAAGTAAATCGTAATTCTCTACATTGCGGGCAAATACCGGAAACCTTAAATCATAACAGATTTGCAGACAGATTTTCCATCCCAAGTATTCTACAATTACTTTTTCAGTTCCAGGGCTGTAAAACTTATCTTCGCCTGCCAATGTGAACAAATGTCTTTTGTTGTATTGTTGGATTTCTCCGTTTGGAAAAACAAATAACATTCGGTTGTAATATTGATTATTTTCTGAAATTATTACACTTCCTGTTATGGCGCATTTTTTTTGTCTGGCCAATGATTGCATCCACTTTACAGTTTCTCCCTGCATCGTTTCGGCTACAGAAGAAGCATTCATGGTAAATCCTGTCGAAAACATTTCAGGAAGTACAATTAATGCAGCATCGTCATTTATTGCATTAATTTTAGATTCGAAATCCTTTCTGTTTTCCGAAGGGTTTTCCCAATGCAGATCTGATTGTATTAAGGCAATTTTCATGTTTTAAAAATTAAGATTCAACAATAAAACTGACTTTAAATAAGAACCAAATCTGATTTTCTATAGGATTGTAATTGCTGATCATCCGGATTTAATTCGGTTATGATATAATCAACTTCAGATAAATCGGCAATTTTCATTTTTAAAACCGTATTCAGTTTTTCTGAAATAGTTAGAATAGCTGTTTTTCTCGAAGCCTGAATCATCGCTTTTTTAACCTGAACAGTTTCCCAGTCAGAATCTGAATAACCTCCGTTTACATCTAAGGCATTGGTACCAAAAACCAAAAGATCTGCTTTGATATTTGCCAATTGATGATATACTTCGCCACTCACACACATTTGACTGTAAGAAGAAATGCTCCCTCCGATCATAATGGTTTTAATATTTGGTTTGTCTAAAAGCTGAACGGCAGACAAGGCTGTGATAGTAAAAACAGTAAGATTTAAATCATTTGGAATTAATCGGATAAATTCTCTGATTGTTGTTCCTCCATCTACAATTATAACCATTCCGTCATGAAGAAGACTTACGGCTTTTTGTGCAATAACCTGTTTTGCTTCTACAGCATATGTTTGGTTAGAAGATGAATAGTGATATCCCTTGGTCATCGCCCCACCTTTTACTTTAATCAAAAGGGAATCTGCATCAAGTTCATTTATATCACGACGAACAGTATCTTCTGAAACGCCAAGTTTAGCCGAAAGAGTTTCAAAACTTACACGGGTATGCAGGTTGATTTCTTTTAGAATATGATTTTTACGTTCTTCCTTGCTGTAGTTTAAAACTTCATTTTCAGTACTCATGCCAATTCATTTTAGTACTACAAAAATAAGCATTTCATTGCAGAATCTGTCGAAACGAAATATAGTATTTTGATTATAAAAACAGTAATAAGTATGTTTTAGAAGTCCTTTATAGATTTCAAGAT
>SEBM01000364.1 GCA_004296145.1 Flavobacterium sp. | reverse complement strand
TTTTAACATTTTGTAACTAACAAAATAACAAAACTTATTTTTTAAATCTTAAGACGTTATAACATCTCTCTTCTGAAACTTTTTCTGCAGCCACTTTCTAACTGGTTCATCATATAATTTCAAACACATATAAGCAAGAACTATACTGGCAATTAAAACGCCAATTCCATGAAGATAGCCGTTTTCAAGAGATACTTTTTCATTAACTACCCACGCTGTAAACCAATAAATAAGCGGATAATGTGTAATGTAAATTGGGTATGAAATATCACCCAGAAGTTTACATACTTTTAACGAAAACGGATTTTTGATCTCTCCTCCTGCTCCAATAGAAACAATCAAAGGGAATAATAAAATAATACAAACAGATTCGTAGATACCATTCATCCATAAACTGTTTTCGTCTCCAATTCTTGGTACAGATAAAATTACGATAATCAATAAACTGCAAACCCAGAAAGCGCCTTTTATGTGAATTAGTTTCCCTAAACGGGAAAGTAAAATTCCGGCAAAAAATGGATATAACAAGCGGGTAAAACCAACATTTAATTGTTCCAGGTTTAATGACCATCCACCGATGACATCACCTTTTGGTCCAAAAACGGTATAATTAATTAATAGTCCGGCAAATATCAGTACAAAAACCGATAGCACTTTATTCGAAAATTTACGGAAAATCAAGGCGTACAGTATATTCGCTATATATTCGAAAAACAGTGACCATGCCGGACCATTTAAAGGATGCATTTCTCCCCAGCCTCTAATTTCTGTTCCCGGCGTCATAGGCAGCAAACTGAAACCAATCAACATTACAAGAATAACTTTCCAAACGGGCATAGTGGCAATTTGCGGAAATAAGATATCCGAAGCCTGAAAATAATACAAAGCAGCTCCGATGATCATTCCCATAATAACCATAGGTTGTAAACGAATTAAACGTCGTTTGTAAAATTCCCATTGGGTCATTTTCCCCCAGCGGTCGTCGTATGCGTAAGCAACAACAAATCCGGATAAAAGGAAAAAGAAATCCACAGCCAGATAGCCGTGATTAATAATTTGAGCAAAACGGTTTCCGCCGGAAAAGGCTTCAAAAATGTGAAAAGCAACAACCAAAATTGCCGCTACTCCACGTAAACCGTCAAGAATTTCATAATGTTTTTTCATTGGTTTGAGGTTAATTTTATTAAGGTTTGGGTAATTAGTTTTAAGTTATGAATTATGAATTATGAGTTTTGAATTATGAATTTAATGCTTTTTTGAAATTTGTCATAAAATACATTACAAGAAAAGATAATCAACTATAAAATATTTTATAACACAATACTAAGAAACTCATAATTCATAACTCAAAACTCATAACTCTTTACTGGTGATTTTTAAGCCATTCCGCTCTTCTTTGATCCGGTAAATGCTTCACAGAGAAGTTTTCAAATTTAGCTTCAAAGCCTTTTCCGTCTGGTGATGCGGCCATTAAACCTACCATTACAGGCGTGTTGTCTTGAAGTGGCGCATTTCTGGTCATGATATAATTTTTATCATCATAAGAGAAAAATACTTCAACAGCATCTAATCTTCTTACTACTTTAATCCAGATAAAAGGTGGTGCTTTTTCTAAAGTTGTTACGCTCCAGTCGCTTTTGTCGTGCGTTACAACGGTACTGATATTAAATTTTCCGTCAACAAATTCAACGCCGGTTTTGATGTAGTTTTTTTCATCCACTCTGATCATTAAACCCATTTGATCAAAACGGGCGATATAATTTCCGGTTAGTTTTACTTTTGCTTCAAATTCTCCGCCGTAATTCGCATAATAAAACGGAGCATCATCAACTGTAAATCCATAATGCGAAATGCGCCAGTAATCGCTGTTTGCCGTTACATTCATAATCAAAGCATTGTTTTTAATTTCCCATTTTTCAGGTTCATTAAACCATTGCATTTTATCAAGGCTTTGCGCCGAAAGGTTTTGTGTTAAAAACAAAACACCTGCAAAAAATAATATTCGTTTCATCTTCTTTTTTTAATTATAAAAATAAACTTTAAAGTCTGTCTTTTTATTTGTGACATTTTACTAATCCCAAATTCAAAAATAAAGCTGCAACTTATTACGATTGCAGCTCTACAAACCAACCAAGTTTAGAAATTAATGAAAATTATTGAAGTGAGAATCCCACTTTAGATTTTATGTCTGTTGCAGAAGCACCAATGATAGCTTCAAAAGCCCCAGGTTCTGCTACCCAGTCGTGTTTTTTATCATCAAAAAAGCTTAAAGCCGTTTTGTCAATTGTAAAAGTTACCGTTTTTTCTTCTCCCGCTTTAAGCGAAACTTTATCAAAACCTTTTAATTCTTTAATCGGTCTTGGCAATGAAGATTTTAAATCACTGATGTAAAGCTGAACAATTTCTGAACCTTCTCTCTTTCCAGTATTTTTTACTTTTACAGAAAATGTAATCTGATCTCCCTGACCCAATTGTTTTTTGTCTGCTGTTACTTTTCCGTATTCAAAAGTCGTGTAGCTTAAACCATGTCCGAAAGCGAATAATGGTTTTGCTTTTTGTTTGTCTGCATAACGGTATCCTACAAATATGCTTTCTTTATAAGTAACTTCTTCTCCACCAGGAAATTCTCCTAAAGCGTGTGCTCCGTTATCCGATAATTTTACTGGGAAAGTAAACGTCAGTTTTCCTGAAGGATTTACATCTCCAACCAAAACAGCTGCCAAAGCATTTCCTGCTTCTGTACCTAAAAACCATCCTTGAACAATTCCCGGAACTTCATTTACCCACGGCATAGCCACAGCATTTCCTGAGATATTTACAAAAACTACATTTTTATTTACTTTAGCCAATTCAGAAATTAATTTATCCTGATTGTAAGGAAGTCCTAATTCAGTACGGTCATGTCCTTCATCATCCTGATTTGGACTTTTGTTTAATCCACCGATAAAAAGAACAATATCAGCGTCTTTTGCTACTTTTAAAGCTTCTGCAGTTAATTCTGCCTGAGGACGTTTTTCCTCTAAACTTACTTTTGCAACCACTCCGTTATAGTTACTTGTCGGATCTCCAACATAACCTCTTGCGTATACGATTTCAGCCTGATTTCCGATTCTTTTCTTTAATCCTTCAAGCGGTGTGATTTCGTATTTCGCTTTAAGCGAAGAACTTCCTCCACCAACTGTCATCATTTTGATTGCATTTTCTCCAATTACTGCAATTTTCTTTGTTTTACCAAGATCAATTGGTAATACATTGTTTTTGTTCTGAAGCAATACAATTCCTTCTTCTGCAATTTTACGTCCTGCTTCAGCATGTTCTTTTGAACCAAAAGATCCGAAAGGTCTTTCTTTGTTCATTGTTGTTAAGAATGATAAACGTAAAATACGACGCACTTTTTCATCTAATTCTTTAGTTCCAACTTCACCTTTTTTAATCATTTCTGAATAAGGTTTTGCCAGATAATAATTGTCATAAGCATTGCTTGTTCCCCATGTAAGTCCGTTTGTCCATGAACCGAATTCCATGTCCAGACCGTTATGAATTGCTTGTTTTGTATCATGAACTCCACCCCAATCTGAAACTACAACTCCTTTGAAACCCCATTCTCCACGAAGAATATCATTCAATAAAAACTCATTGTGGCAACAGTGTTGTCCTTTGTATTTGTTATAAGATCCCATAATTGCCCACGCATCTCCTTCTTGCACAGCAGCTTTAAAAGCCGGCAAATAGATTTCGTACAAAGCACGATCGTCTACGTTTACGTTTACAGCATTACGATTGGTTTCCTGATTGTTTAAAGCGAAGTGTTTTACACAGGCAGCAACTCCGTTTGACTGTACTCCTTTAATATAAGGAACAACCATTTTTGAAGTTAAGAATGGGTCTTCTCCCATATATTCGAAGTTACGTCCGTTTAATGGCGTTCTGTAGATATTTACTCCAGGCCCTAATAATACATTTTTGTTACGAAAACGTGCCTCTTCTCCTATTGATTTACCATATAATGAAGACAATTCTTTGTTCCATGTTGCAGAAAGTGCTGTAAGCGCCGGAAATGCAATACATGAATCGTTTGTCCAGCCTGCCTGTTCCCATTCATCCCACAAAACTTCCGTACGAATTCCGTGTGGTCCGTCGGTCATCCAGTTTTCAGGAATTCCTAAACGCGGTACACCAGGTGAACTAAATTTAGACTGCGCGTGAATCATGGCGATTTTTTCATCGGTCGTCATTCGCTTAAGCGCATCTTCTACACGCTCATTAATTGGCTTTTTATCATCAAGATAAACCGGAACTTTATTTTGTGCATTCATGCCGAATGAACTCAATAAAACTAAAACAAGAATTGTTTTAACGTTTTTAAACATAACTAGTAATTTATTAAAGCATTTATTTTTGGTGGTAAGAACTTTTAGTCAAAAGTACCTTTTTATAATATTGTAAAGCTAAAACGTTATCGTACAAG
>SEBM01000363.1 GCA_004296145.1 Flavobacterium sp. | reverse complement strand
ATCCAAATCCTTTATTAAGCCTACAAGGTTTTAGAAACCTTGCAGGAAAGCAACAAAAAAGGGCTCAAAATTTTATTTTGAACCCTTTTTTTGAATCTTAGAAGCTTAGTAACTCAGAACCTTAGCACCTTTAATTAATACTATTCAACATATCCGCAATCTCGTCTAATCTTGGTGTTAAGATAATTTCGATTCTGCGGTTTTTAGCTTTTCCTTCCGGAATTGCGTTACTTGCAAGAGGAGAGAATTCGCTTCTTCCTGCGGCAGTTAATTTTTGTTTGTTGATTTTTGTGTTTTCACTCAAAATAGCTACGATTGCTGTTGCTCTTTTGGTAGACAAATCCCAGTTGTTTGCAATTGGTCCCGAACCTGCATACGGATCATCGTCTGTATGTCCTTCAATAAGAACAGAAAGATCAGGATTATCACCTAATACTTTTCCTAGTTCAACAACAGCTCTTCTTCCTTCTGTTCCAACAGCCCAGCTTCCTGAGTTAAAAAGCAATTTGTTTTCCATAGAAACATATACTTTTCCGTTTTTTTGTTCAACAGTAAGACCTTTACCTTCAAAACCATTTAAGGCTTTAGACAAAGTTTCTTTTAGTTTTTTCATTGCTGCTTCTTTTGCTGCAATCATATCTTCAAGCTCTTTCAAACGGCTTGCTGTTTTGTCTAAACGTGCCTGTTCGTCGGCTAATTTTTTAGATTTTGCTTCTAACTGCGCCAACAATTCACGGTTTTTAGCCATATTGCTTTCAAGCGCATCATTGCTGTTTTTCTCAAGAGCGTTGTACGAATCCTGAAGCACTTTGTACTTTTTTTGTTCAGCAGCCAGATCCGCTTTTTGTTTTGCAAGATCGTCTTTTGTGCTTGCTAAGTCTTTAGTTAACTTGTCCCGATCTAATTCTAACTGATTTTTAGCCGTTTTTAAATCGGCATTTTCATCAGCAATAGAACGGTTTTCTTTTTTCAGATCTGAATATTTTGATTCAAGATCGTTGTAAATCTTTTTAGATACGCATGACGTCATAGACAACGACAAGGCTAATAATCCGATGGAAGCTTTTTTAATCATTTTACTTTTGGTTTTTATTTGGGGCGTTTAATTTAATTTCAATGTCAATCTCAAAATTCAATTACAATTACAACATTATAAAATGAAATTCAAAACTGCTTTTCTTTCAACAAGAACAATACCAAAATTTATTCAATTTCAACCAAAACCGGACAATGGTCAGAATGTATAGCATCCGGAAGTATAACAGCGCGCTTTAATCTGTGTTCCATAGAATCACTTACAAGATTATAGTCAATACGCCAACCCTTATTATTTCCGCGGGCTCCGGCACGGTAACTCCACCATGAATAATGATGCGGATCTTTGTTGAAATGACGGAAACTATCGATGAAACCCGATTTCATAAAAGCATCCAGCCATGCACGTTCCTGTGGTAAAAATCCTGAAACGGTTTTGTTTCGAACCGGATCATGAATATCTATAGCTTCGTGACAAATATTATAATCACCACAAATAATCAGGTTCGGAATAGTAATTTTCAACTCGTTTATGTAATTCTGAAAATCATCCATAAACATAAATTTATGATCTAGTCTTTCAATATTAGTTCCCGACGGAAGATATAAGCTCATTACCGAACAGTCGTCAAAATCAGCACGAAGATTACGACCTTCAAAATCCATGTGGTGAATTCCGGTTCCGTAAACTACATTATTTGGTTTTATTTTAGATAATATCGCAACACCGCTATATCCTTTTTTAGTAGCCGGATAATAATATTGATACGGATATCCTGCATCGGTAATTGCGTCAACCGGAATTTGCTCCTGTGTCGCTTTTATTTCCTGAAGACAAATAACATCGGGGTTGGAATGTCTTAACCATTCGATAAATCCTTTGGTAATTGCAGCTCTGATTCCGTTTACATTATAAGAAATGATTTTCATTCTAGTTTTTTTTTAGGATTTCAAATGTAATAAAAAAGTGGAAAGTTTATCTTTGAAACTACAAAAAGTAGAGTTTTTTGTTATCTTTGTTCGCTGCTCTAATAAATTAAAAATAGTACATGGGTTTAGTTACCGCGAAAGAAGTTGCAAAGGCAATAAATGTTGACAAGTACGGAGTACTGGGTACTTTTTCGGGCTGGATGCTTATGAAGGTTCTTAAGATATCTACACTTAATAAGATATATGACCATAATAAACATTTAGAGGATGTTGCATTTTTAAACGGAATCCTTGATGAAATGGAGATTAAATTCGAAATTCCTGAAGAAGATTTAAAACGTTTACCAAAAGATGGTGCCTATATTACCATTTCTAATCATCCGCTTGGAGGAATTGATGGTATTTTATTATTGAAATTGATGCTTGAAAGAGAACCAAATTTCAAGATTATTGCCAATTTTTTATTGCACCGAATTGTTCCGTTAAAAAAATACATTATGCCGGTTAATCCTTTTGAAAATCATAAGGATGCAAAATCGAGCGTTGTTGGAATCAAAGAAACTTTGCGCCATTTAAGCGACGGAAAACCCCTTGGTATTTTCCCTGCCGGGGAAGTTTCGACTTACAAAGACGGAAAATTAGTAGTCGACAAACCATGGGAAGAAGGCGCACTGAAACTAATCAGAAAAGCAAAAGTTCCTGTTGTACCAATTTATTTTCATGCAAAAAACAGTCGATTATTTTATTGGCTTTCCAAAATTGACGATACGTTACGTACTGCAAAATTACCATCTGAGTTGCTTACGCAAAGAGATCGTGTCATTAAAGTTCGTATTGGAAAACCGATTTCTGTCAATGAACAAAATGAAATTGAATCTTTTGAAGAATACTCAGAATTCCTGAGAAAGAAAACCTATATGCTGGCAAATCCTTTTGAAAAGGACACCAAACTGATTGATACAGCCAGTCTTAAAATTCCGAAAGCACCTAAAAAAATTGTTACGCCTGCTAACGAATTAAAAATGATTGATGAAGTTAATACTTTAAGAAACAGCGATTGCCGTTTATTGCAAAGTAAAAACTATGAAGTCTTTTTTGCCAGAGCTAAAGAAATCCCAAATATCCTTCATGAAATTGGCCGCTTACGCGAAATTACTTTCCGTGAAGTTGGGGAAGGAACAAACGAATCTATAGATTTAGATAAATTTGACCAATATTATCACCATATGTTTTTATGGGATGATGAAACCAAGAAAATTGCCGGTGCTTACCGTATGGGATTGGGTTCTGAAATTTACCCAAAATACGGAATTGAAGGTTTTTATCTGAATGATCTTTTTAGGTTTGAACCTGAATTGCATGATATGATGCACAAATCAATCGAAATGGGACGTGCTTTTATCATTAGGGATTACCAACAAAAGCCAATGCCTTTATTCTTATTGTGGAAAGGAATTATTCATACAACACTTCGTTATCCTGAACACAAATATTTACTTGGCGGCGTGAGTATCAGTAATCAATTTTCTGATTTCTCTAAATCGCTGATGATTGAGTTTATGAAATCTAATTATTACGATCCGTATATTGCGCAATATATTCATCCGAAGAAAGCATATAAAGTAAAACTCAAAGATGCTGATAAGGATTTCATTTTTGATGAAGCAGAATCTGACTTAAACAAATTTGATAAAATCATTGATGAACTGGAACCAGGAAATCTGCGTTTGCCGGTTTTAATCAAAAAATACATTAAGCAAAATGCACGTGTAGTTGCTTTTAATGTTGATCCGCTATTCAACAACGCTATTGACGGTTTAATGTACATTAGAATCGCAGATATTCCGGAAAGCACTATGAAACCTGTTATTGAGGAATTTCAAATAGAATTGGAGCGTAAATTATCTGAGAAAGAAGATTAATCAAATAAGCGATAAAAACAAAAACCCGTTTCGAAATGAAACGGGTTTTTTATTACAATTTTTTTTTGAAACTAGTTGAGATTATTCTTTTCCTATCTCACTAATGTCTTCAAACTCATTTTTTGGATCTGCACCGTATTGGTTCGGTCCTTTTTCACCTTCAGTACATGCTAATATTAACAACCACAATGCTCCTATTAAAGGAATAAATATTACAAGACTTAACCAACCACTTTTACCTACATCATGTAATCTTCGAACTCCTAGAGCAATTCCTGGTATTAAAACCAATAAAGAATATGAAATTCGAATAATCCCCAATTGACCGTTCATAATAATATTAGTACCACACATATAGTCAATTATTCCTAAAATAACGGATATAATTAAACTTGCTAAACAAAACATCCAATATTCTTTTCTCCTTGCTCTTCCATTAAAATTTGCATAGTTCTCGAAAACTACTTTTTTAAACATTTCAATCATAATAAATTTCTTTAAATTAAAATGCAAGGGTAAGTTATTCAAAAATGAAATTATACTCTTAAAAGTTGTTTTTATATTAAGAAAAGTCATTTTAATAG
>SEBM01000362.1 GCA_004296145.1 Flavobacterium sp. | reverse complement strand
TGATAAAGCTTTAATTTTAACTTTAGCCGTTAATCCAGAAAAGTATAGATAATTTTCTACAAAAAAACCTACATTGTCCTTTCCATACTGCTAGACAATTCCAAAAGAAGATTTCAATTCCAACTTCAGCTCTCCTTTAAATGATCCAGTTTTATAACCAAAAATGAAAAAGTCTTTATATAATCTAACTTCTATTTTTCCTTCTACTTTCACGTACTGCCCAAAAGCAATAATTCCGTTTAGTTCATCATAAAAATTACCTGCTTGTTTAATTAAGGAATAAGATTTAGTAAGAAAATTAAACTTTACATTAGTTTCCAAACTTAATCCTCCTGTAATAGATATAGAGGCTGCAATATTGTTTAGCTTATCTTCATAAGTATCTTTTACTTTATCCCGTACATCTTCAAAATCTTTCTCTTTTTGCCTTTACCTTTTATTTTATCTTTAAAAGCTTTATCCGTGATATAATCTAAAAGGTCAAATTCTTTTTTGTATTCTACTGCAATTAATGGCTCTATTTTTATATCACATTCCCAAACCAAAGCCATTCTACTATCTGCCTGTTTGTAATAATATAATCCGCTTCTGTAAGCTATGGATGGACCTACTACTTCTACATCTTCTGGCAGTTTATCCATCAAAACTTTTACCTTTTTAAGATGTTTTGCAATTTTATTTAGCTTTTTTATTTTGGTTATTCCGCTTCTTCCTCTGGTAAGGATAAGGATGAGAATCTCCAAAATAATTTGCAGAGAGACAAAACCATACATCGCTGCGCTGGTTGCATATTTGGTATATCTAGTTTCTTTTATAAAATCTACCGTAGTCCCTGTAAGACTAAGTGCAGCGCCTTTTTTTTTCAAGTGTACGATCATGTGTTGCATGTAAACCGATTTCTAATTTTTCAGCTTCTTTCTTTATATAGGCTAATAAAATATCTTTTGTGAGATAATTTGAAATACCGATATATTGGCCTAAATTATAAATTTCATCTAGCACAGCAGAAAACTCCGGTGCAAAACCTTTTTGGAGACTCAGGCTATGATTGTGAAAGAAATAATCTTCGTCATAATCATATTTTCCATGAGCCAACCAGACAATGTCGGGATAAGCTTTTATATGCAGTGTAGGGTTTTCTTTCTGCGGATAATAGATACAGCTGTTGATATACGCATAGTAGTTAATGTGTATGGTAGATAAGTAATTAATATACTTACCAAAGTAGATAAGGTAATTTTTCACAAAGTCATCTCCTATAATAGAATGACCGGGTTGTACAAGGCTATCTCCCTGTTTTTTGGTTTCCTTTCCGTCCCCTTTTATCATGATGGTTTTGTGTTCTCCTTTTGGATAGCGACATCCTTTGGTTTCCCTTGTAATAGCAGATACTGTAATGTTTCTTGGCTTTTTAGCCGTTGGTACAATGGTTTCATATACAATGGGGGCAAGAGTGGTATCATAATAATTAAACCGAATAGTAGCTCTTCTGTTTTTTTGGTGCTGTTCTTCGTTAAGAGTTTTTCCTTTAAATATCAATTGGTTTTCACCATGACCATGAGGTTCAAATTTAGATTTGCCCAACCCATTATTTTTCAAAAAATTCATAACAGATTCGGCTCTATCCTGAGAAAGTTTCATGTTAAAATTATCTGCACCTCTTTCATCTGCATGGGCATCTATAATTATTTTGCCATGAGAATTTGCCATCAGCAATGAAATTAGTAATTTGAGCTTACTCTGAGCATCACTGCGAATTTCATGCTTTTTAAAATCAAAATACACAATATGTGTTTCTTCACTTGGTTTAGTAGAAGTAGGGGTAACTCTTGTTTTTCCTTCTTCAAACACAAAAAAATCATCCACGTCCGACACTTTAATCTTCAAAAACTTGCAAGATCCTACTTTTTTAATATTCGTGTCAGGTTTCCCAACAATCAAAGAGGCTTAATTAGAAGGTTCTTCTTTCTTGACTATTTTAAGCTGATTTTTAATATTCAGATACTTGCCATGCTCATCCTTTCCGTTCTTATCTTTAAGGTAGGTTCCGTTCTTGCGTTTTATTTTTACAAAGAATTCTTCATTATTCTGGATAAACTTAATAGAACCTTTCCATTCTGATGTGTTGGGGATTTTAAGATTTATCTGCCCATCTGTAACAGTTACATTATACAGTGTACGCATTTTGTAATCCCCATTCCACATTTCGTTATGCACTTCTACAGTAACAATTTCTCCATTAATTCCCTCTGTATCGGCATGAAAATGAATTAATTCACCATAACATAATCCACTATTATTATCATCTGTGTTTTTAATGTTTTTGCCTCCTCTCGTTCTGCTCCATGTACTGGAGATGATAAGCGGATCGCACTTTCCAGATAAAAAAATTCCGGTAAAATTAGAATCCGGCTTATCAGACATACTTGCTTCTATGTAATAAGTATACCCACATAGCGCTTTTTCTATTCTAAAAGAGAAATACTTATCTGTCATGCATTGGAGACTGTGAATAATTTTTTTCTTATCCTTATCCATTACCATCCAATACAGTCTTCCTTTTTTTTGAGCTTCGGTAGTGTCTTTTATGCCATACTTTTACATCAAAATGACCGTCTTGAAGCATGTTACTTATTTTATTGAAGCATTTATCTTAAATCCTATCTGATTGAGATACTCGTTATATTTCTCATACAATTTGTAATCAAAGGGAATATTCATGGTTGCATCAGTTACTTTCCATTTCGGATAATCATTTTTATCATAATAAAAATCATAACTCTGCGCTCCGAATACATGTATTGTTTTTACAGCATCCTTTTTGTTTGGAGTAAATACAATAACATTACAGGTAACACAGGTTTTGCTCTCATAAATATCGATTTTGTCATTTTTATAACATTTGCCAATATTGAAACTCAAACCTCTTTCTACAAAATCGGTTAATCTTCCCTGCAAGTATAAATTAAAAGAATTTTGTGCATCTTCGGCTGTTGGTTTCAGAGTTGAAGGTTGCAGATTTTGCGGTTTAGGTTTACCTTCTTCATTCTCTTTAAATTCTTTGGTAAAAGGGAATTTGTAGTAAAAATAAAGTGCCAATTCATCATCGGGAAAAGGTTCAATATTTTTATCAAATTTTTCGACCAGCGTATAACCGCCTTCTTGAATTATGTCTTGTGAAACAGTTTTTTCGTTTTGCAGTTCTTCGTCATTTTTAGGAAAGATAGAACCTACAAAATCTTTCATCCTTACATTAAAATTGTTCCAGCCGATTTCTGTATAGATGATATAAATACTTCCAACTCCAAAAAATAGAAAGCTGAGTAATAAGATTATTTTTGATTTTTTCTTAAATTTTTTTCTTAAATTCTCTCTATTCAAAATGCTGTTTCTTTATCGTTCAATAATTAAGTTGTTTCATAAAACTGCCTACCAATTTACCGAAACACCATTTCAGAAATAGAATTACTTTAACGAATTACTTCAAGACCGTCTTCTAATTTTTTGCCTTTGGGAAGATAGAGATATAAACCTATAGAATTACCATAAGTAGCTCCTTCTTCAACAGAGTCAAAATACAACGCAGACTCTCCTCTATACGAAGGATCACTATTAGATTGTTCTAATTTTACAATCTTTCCATTACCATATAACACTTTTTTATTTTTATCTAATGAGTACCATTTTTTTTCCAACTTTAGATTATGTAGATATTCACTCCATATTTTAGATATTTTTTCCTTGTCTTGATATTGGGATATTGCATCTCTCTTCATTGAATTAAACTCATTTTTGGCCAGCTCGTCTGCTTTATCAGTAGAATAAATATCTTTATAATAATCATAAAATTCAACTGCTTTTTTTTCCAAAAGTTTTTGATCAAGTTTTGTTAAATCCTGCCCTTTGCTCCAACCTTCATTTTCATAAGGAACAATAGCATCAAATTCGTATGTTATTTCATAAAATTTCTTCCCTTCTCCCTTAAAATAAGGAATAGCAACATCATTATTTTGTCCTGCCATTCTTGTTTTTGTAGGAAGCTTAAATTCTGCAACTGGTACAATTTTATAATCAAGATCCTTGTTATCTACATATTCTATTTTTAGCTTACAAGATGTATTCGGAGATAGTTCATCACCTGATCTACTGTATTCCGCAGGAGCCGGATATATGCGTAATGTTATTTTTTGCTTACCGCTTTTAAGTATTGCACTATTTATGTCATAAGGTGTAGCTTGTTGTGCATAATCAAACATTTTTCCAACAGGATAATCATTTACCAATAATTCATAAACACATAGAGAATTTTTTACATAAACCTGATAAACTGGCTCTTTAGGAAAATGTATATCTGCCAACTTCTCTCCATGAAATTGGGCAGGACAGCGAGCAAGCGTAGAAAGAAGTCAAGTTTGTCCACATTATGATGCTTGGATAATTAAATTGGGCCCTACAGGAACTCTAGTTTGGCAAAAAGCCC
>SEBM01000361.1 GCA_004296145.1 Flavobacterium sp. | reverse complement strand
TTAGAAGATTGTATTCTCAAACATACAAATAAAAATTTATAAAAAGAATTAAAATATAGGTTTTTTACTACTTTTTTACATAAATATATTACAATAATACAGAAAGGGCCAAATCATCTTGTGACGATTTGGCCCTTTCAATACTATAAAATTTCTCTTTACAACTCGAACTCGTCTGTATTTTGTTCAGTTGCTGTCGTGTCTTTTACTTTTGGTGCGCTGTAACAATCTACTTTAATAGAAAGATTGGCAGGGCGCTCAAATTCAGATTTAGAAACCTGAAGATCTTTGTCTGCGTAACATAATTTCATGAAGTATGCCCAAACCGGAAGCGCAGCAGTTGCTCCTTGTCCGTAAGTCAAACTTTTGAAACGTGCTGAACGGTCTTCGCAACCAACCCAAACACCTGTTACCAAATTTGGAACCATTCCCATAAACCAACCGTCTGATTGATTTTGTGTTGTTCCTGTTTTACCCGCAATTGGATTTTTGAACATATACGGATAACCTGTCCAACGGTTATCTCCGCTTCCACCGCCTTGCGTACGAAGACGTGCACCAGAACCAGTTTCTGTAACACCCTGAAGTAATTTAATTACAGCAAAGGCAATATCTTTATTTAAAACATCATGAGATTCCGGAATTGGCTCATAAATAACCTCTCCACTTTTGTTCTCAATTCTGTTCAAAAATTGTGGTTTTACATACACTCCCTGATTAGCAAATGTGCTGTAAGCCGCAACCATATCTTCAACGGTAATATCAACAGCTCCAAGTGCAATCGAAGGCTGCACAGGAATTTCTGTTTTAACTCCCAGTTTTCTTGTTAACTCAACAACAGCTTCAGGACCTGTTCTGTCTATTAATTTAGCAGAAACAGTATTGATAGAATTTGCCAAACCTTGTTTTAAAGTTACCATTCCGCGGTATCTGTTATCTGAGTTTCTTGGTTCCCAATCTGCCGTTACATGGTGACGTCCTTTGTGAATCATAAATGGTCCGTCAAGGATCGAATCACAAGGAGACATATTTAATTGCTCAATTGCAGTTGCATAAACAAATGGTTTAAAAGTAGAACCAACTTGTCTTGCTCCCTGTCCAACGTGATCGTATTGGAAATATTTATAATTAATTCCTCCAACCCAAGCTTTAATATTTCCAGTTTGTGGCTCCATTGCCATTAAACCAGATTGCAAAAAGTGTTTGTAATAACGAATAGAATCCGTTGGCGTCATGATGGTATCGCGTTCTCCTTTCCAGGTAAAGATGGTCATTTTTGCTTTTACTCCAAATGACTGAATGATTTCGTCTTCGCTTTTACCCATATCTTTCAGCGTAGCCCAACGAACAGAATTTTTCATTGCCTGCATCATGATACGATCTGTTTCTGCTTTGGTAATATTTACAAAAGGCGCATTTTTATTGTTTTTCATTTCAATAAAAAATTGCTGTTGCAGGTTTTTCATATGTTCAGAAACTGCTTCTTCGGCATATTTCTGCATTCTTGAATCAATAGTCGTATAAATTTTCAGACCGTCTTTGTAAACATCATAATCAGATCCGTCCGGCTTTTTGTTTTCAGCAGTCCATTTCTTCATATAATCACGAAGGTATTCTCTGAAATAAGTAGCCATTCCTTCGCGGTGACTTTCTAATTTGAATTTCAATGCAATTGGTAAAGCTTGTAGTCTTTCTTTTTCTGCTTCAGAAATCATTTTTGCTTTTACCATTTGTCCCAAAACCACATTACGACGGTTCTTTACTCCTTGCGGATTTCTCACCGGATTGTATAATCCAGAGTTTTTGAACATTCCAACCAAAATAGCTGATTCGTCCATCGTTAAATCTTTAGGGTCTTTAGAAAAATAGGTTTGTGCGGCAGAACTTACACCAACAGAATAATTTCCGAAATCATAAACGTTACAATACATTGCCAGGATTTCGTTTTTGGTGTATTGTCTTTCCAGACGAATGGCAATAATCCATTCTTTTATTTTTTGTACAATCCTGAACGGAAGAAATTTAGATCCTTCTCCGTGAAACAATTGTTTTGCTAACTGTTGTGTTAATGTACTCGCTCCTCCGTTTGTTCCTAAAGTAAAAACAGCTCTTAAAGTTCCGCGTCCGTCAATTCCTGAATGCTCATAAAAACGGGCATCTTCGGTAGCAACCAAAGCCTCAACTAAGCTTTTTGGAAGATCTGAATATTTTAACTGAGATCTGTTTGTTTTAAAATATTTACCGATAACTACTCCATCAGATGAAATGATTTCGGTAGCCAGATTAGAGTCCGGATTTTCTAAATCTTCAAAAGAAGGCATCGATCCGAATAATCCCCATGAAGCAAATAAAAAGAAAGCTAAGATTCCTAATAAAGTATAGGCAAAAACTCTCCAGAATTTCTTTTTGTAATAATTAATGTCTTTAGTAGTAGCTGTTTGATTGTTTTTTTTAGTAGCCATAAATATTCGTCTAATCTTTTTGTTCTATTCTAAAACCTACGTCTGTAATACCTTCTAAAGTCTGAACACCAGGTATTTTTCCTGATTCTCTAACTGCTTGTTTGATGTGTACTTTGTATTTTCCTCTAAACTTTACACCTTCTTTATAAAACAGTTTACTTTCTTTTATATCTGTAAAACCGTTTCCTAATAACGTTCCGTCCGGATTTGCCATTTGGTATTCCAACGTATCCACTTTTGTGAATCCGCTTGGTGTTTCAATAGCTACAATTAAAAACAAATTATTAAACGGATAATTGTTATTATCTCTCAAATTTACAAATAAATTGTACTTTTTGGTAGAATCTAAAACTGGCAGGTCAAAGGTTACAATGCTGTCTTTATGCCATGCACTTCCAACAGATTTGTACTGATCAAATACTCTTTTTTTATCACATGAAAAAAGAAGTATAGCTGCCAAAATAAGAATCCCGCTATTTTTTATTCTCATTTTTTGTAATAATTATAGGTTTTCTAGGTTCTGCCGGTTTGTTATCATTCGAATTATTTGGTTTGTTCGAATTATTTGGCTTATTGCCCGGCTTTTTGTGTTTATTTTGATTTCCTCCTGCTGGCTTATTATTGTTGTTTGCCTGCGGTTTTACCGGATTAGCATTGGCAACAATTGCATTTTCAGCATTTGGCTTACGTTTACGATTTGGTTTTTTCTTTCTTTTTGGCTGGTCAAAACGTGTTAAACTTTCCTGACCCATTGCATTATTAAAGTCTTTTTCTGGTTCTGAAGTCACTTCAATTGCAAAATCTTCAAGAGACGAAACTTTATTTTTTTGTTTGTTTTCAGCAATGATTTCTTTAACCTGATCAATTTTTAAAACATGCCAGTTTGCAAAATTATTAGTGTAAGCAAACCACATTAAACCTTTAAAAATATCTTGTTTCTGGCAAATTGCATCTCCTTTTTCCGTTACTAATTTAGTGTCGTAATCCGGAAAATCTTTTAATGCATCCATGTAAGTATCAAGCTCATAATTCAGACAACATTTTAATTTTCCACATTGTCCCGCTAATTTTTGAGGATTTAGCGAAAGCTGCTGATATCTGGCTGCCGAAGTATTTACACTTCTGAAATCTGTAAGCCATGTAGAACAGCAAAGTTCCCTTCCGCAAGAGCCAATTCCGCCAAGACGGGCAGCTTCCTGACGAAAACCAACTTGTTTCATCTCTACTCTTGTACTGAATTCTTTAGCAAAATCTTTGATCAGCATTCTAAAATCTACTCTGTCGTTTGCTGTGTAATAAAACGTTGCTTTTGAGCCATCACCCTGAAATTCAATATCAGAAATTTTCATTTCTAATTTGTGCTGAATTGCCAATTCACGCGCACGAACTTTCATTGGTTCTTCACGTTCACGTGCTACAGACCAAATATCAATATCTTTTTGAGATGCTTTTCTGTAAATTTTTGGTACTTCGTTACTATCCGGATTTGCTCCTTTTTTCTTCATTTGAATTTTTACCAATTCTCCTGTCAAAGTTACAATTCCAATATCATGTCCCGGCGAAGCAACAGTTGCCACAATATCGCCAATACTTAAAGTTAATTTTTCTGAATTTCTAAAGAATTCCTTGCGTCCGTTTTTAAAACGAACCTCAACACAGTCAAAAATAGCCTCTCCATTAGACGGACTCATGTTCGCGAGCCAGTCAAAAACCGTCAGTTTATTGCAGCTATCGGTGCCGCAAGTCCCATTATTTTTACAACCTTTTGGTGCGCCACCATCTGAGGTTGAACAACTTGTACATGCCATAATTATATATGTAGTGTCGCAAAAAAGCGACTTAAGTTCATAAACGTTTGATCGGTAAAGATAGTATTTTTTTTATTTGGCTTTTTATGGATTAGTTCTAAAGGGCTGTTAAATAAAAAAGCACTTCCTTTTTATTGAGAATTCGTTGATAATCGCTCATCTTTCTTTAAAATTTTTAAACAATTTAGACTAAAAAATCTTATTCGGTTATTTTTATTA
>SEBM01000360.1:1073-5573 GCA_004296145.1 Flavobacterium sp. | reverse complement strand
GTCCTGGGGAACAGCAAAAATAACATTAAAAAATGCTGTAATTTCAGATTTGATTGAGATATGATAAAAAACCTAAATTACATAGATGAAGATATTTATCAAAAAGAAAAATCTTTGTTTTTTAATGAATCATGGATACTTGTTGCCCATAAAAACGAATTATTAAACAATAACGATTTTGTCACTTTTGAGTATTTTGGCAATAAAATTTTTGTCCAAAATTATAATGGTGCGATAAAATCTTTTCAGAATGTGTGCTTGCACAGATTTAATACAATTCATGAAGAACCGTATGGTAACAGGGTTTCTTCTTGTTTATATCATAACTGGACTTACGGAAAAAAAGGAAATGTTATTGGTTTAATGTGTCGAAATTCATTTGAAAAAGACCATATAAACGAATTACGTCTAAAAGAATACGAAGTTGATTTTTGCGGTGATTTTGTTTTTATAAAATTAAATGACCAGATCAATAAAACGCTTCCTGATTATTTAGGTACAATGTTTACGCCATTAGAAGAAATAAGTCAGCATTTTGGCGCCAAAACAATAGATTATACAATTGAGCATAAAGTAAATTGGAAACTTCTCGTAGAGAATGTTTTGGAATGTTATCATTGTACTTCGGTTCATGAAAATTCATTTGCAAAAATGGGATTTGGATCTGTGCCTCCTGAAAAATTTGATTTTTTTGATGCACACAGCTGGTGTGAATTTCCAAAAGGAGAAAGTGGAAAACCAAATAAGATTATAGAAAAATCACTGGCCGACAGAACTCTGAAGATACAAGGATACCTGCATTTTTACATTTACCCAAATGCCTTTATAAGTTCAGTAGAAGGAAAAGGATTTTATTTTGGATTTATGCTTCCGGAATCGCCTTCAAAAACGATTTTAAGAGTGCGTTATTTTTCTTCTAAATTTGAAAAAGAATTAAGCGAATCGCAACAGAATATTATGGATTTTATCAATAATAGTTCAAACGAATCGCTGGATCTGGTTTTGAATGAAGATAAAAAAATTGTAGAAAATATTCAGACTAATTTAGTCAATTTTAAAGATAGTTCTCCCATTTTTGGAGATGAAGAATTTAGGATTTTAAATTTCTACAAGTATTTTAATAATAAAAAAGAATTAAAAGATATATAATGAATCCATTTGATTTATCAGGCAAAAAAATATTAGTAACCGGAGCATCTTCCGGTATTGGATACGAAACTTGTTTAGCAATTGCCAGACAAGGCGGAACCTTTATTGCTATTGCAAGACGCAAAGATTTTCTGGAAAAACTGATTACTGAATGTGGAAGTGAAAACAGTTTTATCACTGCCGATTTGTCTAAAATGGATGATATAAAAATGATTGTAGATTCTGTTGAAAATATAGACGGAATTGTACATTCTGCCGGAATTGTATCATTGGCACCGGCAAAATTTTATTCAGAAGAATTAATGAACGAAATGCGATCTATAAATTTTGATTCAATTGTATATCTCATTAATCTGATTTTCAAAAAGAAAAAAATAAATAAAGCAAGTTCAATTGTGCTGGTTTCTTCGATTGCCGGTTTGTTCGGAATGAAAGGGAACGGAATTTATGCAGCAAGCAAAGGAGCATTAATTGCAATTTCTAAAGTTTGGGCAAGCGAATTTGCTGCCAGTAAAACACGTGTAAATTGCGTTTCTCCCGGAATGGTCAAAACCGAAATAACCTCAAAATCTATTGAAGATTTATCTTTGGAAGTAATTCAGCAGGATGAAAAAAAATATCCGTTAGGATATGGAGACCCGATTCAGGTTGCCAATCCGATTGTGTTTTTATTGTCTGAGGCAAGCAGTTGGATTACAGGACAAAATATAGTTTTAGACGGAGGAAGAACTTCAACAATATAACGCTCAAAATGAAAGCTAATATAAAAGCCATTTCGTATTATCTGCCTGAAGCAGTTTTATCAAATGATTTGATAAATCAGGATTTTCCGGAATGGGGAATAGAAAAAATAAGTTCAAAAACCGGAATCAATTCCAGACATATTAGTGCGAAAGATGAATTTTCATCTGATATGGCTGTCAAAGCAGCTGAGAATTTATTTAAAGAGCATAATATCAATAGATCGGAAATTGATTATTTATTGTTTTGTACACAAAGTCCCGATTATTTTCTGCCTACAACAGCCTGTATAATTCAGGAAAAGTTAGGTTTGGAAACTTCAATTGGTGCATTAGATTTTAATTTAGGATGTTCCGGATTTGTATACGGTCTTAGTCTTGCAAAAGGATTAATTGCAGGAGGAATGGCAAAAAATGTTTTGCTGATCACTTCAGAAACCTATTCAAAATTTATTCATCCGAAAGATAAAAGTAATAAGACGATTTTTGGCGATGCCGCAGCAGCTGCTTTGATAACCAACGAAACAGGATTTTGTTCTATTGGGAATTTTATTTTTGGAACAGACGGAAAAGGTGCTGAAAACCTAATTGTAAAACAAGGTGGAATGCGTTTTCCTGTTTCAAATGAAAATGAAGATATTATTGATGAATTTGGGAACGTTAGAAACGATAAAAATCTTTTCATGAATGGAACTGAGATCTTTAATTTTACAGGAGAATTTGTGCCTAAACTAACCGACGCTATTTTAGAAAAATCAAATTTAGCCAAAGATGATATTGATTTATTTGTTTTTCATCAGGCAAATAAATACATGCTCAACCATTTGAGAAAAAAAATCAAAATTCCGGAAGAAAAATTCTTTATTGCAATGGAAGATTGCGGAAATACAGTTTCATCAACAATTCCGATAGCCTTATACGAAGCACAAAAGCAAGGAAAAATCAATAATTCCAAAAATATAATACTGGCAGGTTTTGGCGTTGGATATTCCTGGGCTGCCTGTAATCTAATTGTAGAATAATGAAAAATTTAATTATAATAGGAGCAAGAGGTTATGGGCGTGAGGTTTATGATCTGGCAAAAGATTGCTCCGGATTTAATACAGAATATACCATAAAAGGTTTTCTTGATGATAAATCAGATGCATTAGATGGTTTTGCAAATTATCCTGAAATTCTCTCATCTGTTGAAGAATATGAAATTCACGAAAATGATGTTTTTGTGTGTGCACTTGGAAGTGTAAAATGGAAAAAACATTACGTAGAACTTGTACTTTCAAAAGGAGGTAAATTCATTAATTTGATTCATCCAACTTCATTTCTAAACACAAATGCTGTCATAGGTAATGGAGTAATTATCTTTATGTATACCAATATTAGTAATGACTGCTTTATAGATGATTTTGTTACCATACAAGGTTTTGTTGGCTTGGGACACGACACCAAAATTGGCAAATGGTCACATCTAAATACTTATAGTTTTACCGGAGGATTTGTTGTTTTAGAAGAAGAAGTTTGTTTGCATACAAGAGCATCAGTCCTGCCAAACATGATTGTACGCAAAGGAGCAACAGTTGGAGCGTCAAGTCTGGTGATTAAAAATGTAAAAGCAGATACTACAGTTTTTGGAGTTCCGGCAAAAGCCCTTAATTTCTAGAAATAATTCTCATATAATATTGAAAAGCATAATTTAATGAAAGATCAAAATAATATTATTTTAAATTGGAAGGAAAATCCTGAGCAACCATTAATTAGTATTTTGTGTGACGCCTTTAACCATGAGAATTTCATTCGCGAAACGATTGAGGGTTTTTTGAGTCAGGAAACAAATTTTCCTTTTGAAATAATTATTCATGATGATGCTTCAACAGATAAAACAGCTACAATAATAAAGGAATTTCAAGAGCAATACCCCTTAATTATTAAACCTGTTTTGCAAACAGTGAATCAATATTCGCAAAAAATAAACTTTTGGAGCGATATTACTTTTCCAAAAGCAAAAGGAAAATATATCGCTTTATGCGAAGGAGATGATTATTGGATTGATCCGTCAAAATTGCAAAAACAAGTTGATTTTTTAGAAAGCAACGAAGATTATGTTATAACCTGGACTGACTTTCTTATGAAAAAAGGCAATGAACTGGTTCCGAATGATTTTAAAGATTCGCTTCCGGAAATCTATACTATTGATTTTGATAATGTATTTGAACCGTATTGCACTTTTACACTGACATCTGTATTTAGAAAATCAGCAGTTGATCCTCTGGATTATAAAAAGTTTGTTTACGGAAAAGATAATACACTCTACGCATTAGCATTGTGTAAAGGAAAAGGAGCTTTTATGAACTTTCAAAGTTCGGTGTACAGATGGCATGCCGGCGGGGTATATTCTCTTCAAAAACCTTTTGTACAGCGATATTCATCATACTTAAATATAAAAGAGATATACGATAATATTCCTCAGTCCCAAACAAAAAATGTAGAACGCGTTAAAAAGAGATTGTTAAAAGCTTCTGCCATTGAAGCATTAAAATCTGTTAACGATAAAAAAGCCGATACTGCAAAACAAAAAGATGCTATTAAAGAATTTTTAGAAAAGAAATTAAAAAAT
>SEBM01000360.1:0-1068 GCA_004296145.1 Flavobacterium sp. | reverse complement strand
ATCCTAAAATAACAGGAAATTATTTTCCTGTTATAGATTTAAAAAAGATGATTGTTTTATCAAGGGTATTTATTTTTTTAAATAACACCTTTTCGTTTTTTTGCAACTTATTATAAAAGGCAAGATTATATCTTCCTGCATTTCTAATAATTCTTATCAAAGTTTTTTCAAGATGTTTTTCAAGTAAATCCTGATTGTAATTATTGAATTTTCTATTTTGTTCAATCAAATGTTTTGAAGCAGAAATAACCTCGAAAATTTCATCAGGAGATAACTTCTTTTGTAATGAAACGGCATTTAAATAAAAATCAATTTTAGGGTCAGAACTTTCGATTCCAAATCGGCTCAATTGATTTGTTTTTATCTTTTTTACAGCACGGTTTACATTATCAATTTTTGTTTTACTGATATTGTTGCTATGCTGTCGGTAGTTTAATAAAGATTCCGGGATATTATAAAAAGAGGTTTTAGCCAATAATCTGCTCCACAAATCATAATCTTCTACTGGTACATATTCATTATCAAACTCTAAACTATCGAGTATGTTTTTTCTAAGCATAACCGTTGGATTTCCGATTGCACAGCTATGCAAAAACGAAATTTTAATAGCATCAGGTTTCTCAGAATGTTTAATAAGTTTGTTTTCAGATCCGAAAAAAGTAAACCATGTTCCGCACAAACCAATTTCAGAGTTGTTTTTTAAGACAGTAATTTGTTTCTCAAATCGTCTAGGCAAAGCAATGTCATCTGCATCCATCAAAGCTACAAATTCACCTTTAGCGATTCTAAGCCCTTCGTTTCTAAGATTAGCGGGGCCAATGTTAATATCCTTGTTTATTATAATAATTCTGGAATCGCTTCGTTGGTAATTAGATATTATTTCCAAACTATTATCTGTTGATTTATCATTCAGAATAATTAGTTCAAAATCAACGAAAGTTTGATTAAGAATGCTTTCGATACTTTCGGCTAAAAAGTCCGCAGCGTTGTAAACGGGCATTATAACAGAAATTTCGGGATTTGCCATAAACATTTATTTATTAAAATGGCAAATATATAATATATGTC
>SEBM01000359.1 GCA_004296145.1 Flavobacterium sp. | reverse complement strand
ACCAAAAATCTTTATTAATAATCAAATTATTATAGAAATTATATTTTTTTTGGAAGGTAAATATAGAAAGTAGTTCCTTCACCCGGCTTACTAGTAAAGTTAAGGATTCCGTTGTGGTTTTCCATAATTCTTTTACAAAGTGCTAATCCGATTCCGTTTCCTCCATACTGATCGCGTTCGTGTAATCTTTGGAACATATCAAAAATTCGACCTGAATATTGACTGTCCATTCCGATTCCGTTATCGGCAATTGTAATCATATCATAATTACCTACTGGCTGAAGTTTATCAAGAGTTGGAATGCTGTTTGGAGAAATTACGGTCGCCGTAATAGTAACTGTTGGTTTATCTGTAGTAAATTTAAGTGCATTATTAATCAAATTAAAGAAAAGCTGACGAAGCTGTGTACTAAGTCCGGCAACAACCGGCAGCGAATCTGCATTTATTACAGCATCTTTTTCTTCTATAATAAGACTTAAATCATTTAAGGTTTCATTTAAAATTTCATTTAAATCAACTTTAGTAAGTGCCTGTGCATTATTATCCACACGTGAATAATTCAAAACATCAGAAATCAGGGCAGACATTCTTCCTGCTGCACTTGTGATTTTATCAAAATAATAATTCTTTCGCTGTTCTTCTGAAAGATTTTCTCCTGCGCGTGATAACATGATCATAATTTTACGCAGGGGTTCCTGCAAATCATGACTGGCAATGTATGCGAATTGTTGTAGTTCTTTATTTTTAAATACCAGTTTTGAATTGGCACTTTCTAATTCGCGCTGGATTTTTTTTAATTCAGAGTTATTTTTAAGCGTTTCAACAACCGTTTTTTGTGCGTTGATATCAACAAAATTAATCAGCCAGCTGTTAAAAGTTCCGTCTTCGGTCTTATTCGGAATAATTGAAATAAGATGCCAGATGTATTCTGAATCTTTTCTTATGCGTGTTTCGCCTGAAAACTCAGATTTATTTTTCTTTGTTTTGCTCCAGTTATCCAAAACTCCATCAATATCATCCGGATGAATAAAAGCACTCAGCTCTTTTCTGTCGAATTGAGTAAATGGTTTTTGCAAATATTCTTTTAATGAATCATTGACTAACAAGACATTATTACGTTCGTTGACAATACAGATTAAAACCGGAATTGTATTCGCGAGTTGTCTGTATCTGTTTTCACTTTCACCAAGTTTTTCAGAAAGAGCTATAAGTTCAATATTCTTTTTTCTGATTTCATCATAAGGTGACAAAGGCGGTTCGTATTTAAAATAATCTACGAGGCCTTTTATTTTTGTTTCAGAAAGTAAACCCGGAGAAGGGACATTTTGACTTATTTGGGTAATTGAATAGTCATTTGCAAAACTATATTCAATATTTCCCGATATTTTGGATGCATATTTAAAAGCTTCCGGATTGCATTTCTTAAGATCAACACTGTCATTCAGAATGGCAACTATTTCTTTTTGTGTTGTTTTAATAACATTAATTCCCAGAATAAGGACAGAATCTTTTCCATTTGCGATCGAACATCTTGCTATTTCAGAAACAGCTGTAGAAAATCTTGTTTGTGCAGATGATGGCATACCGCACATCTCCGCTATTTTCATAGATCGTTTATGGGCCAGGATAAGGTCCATTTCATTGTCAAGATTAATTTTTACAATCTCTTTCATAGGCCTTACGTTATTTTTCCAACAAGAACAGTTGCATCATCTGTACCTCTCATATTATCCTTGTACAATGATGACGCAATTACGTGCGGGCTTTGTTTGATGATTGAAGTCATATCATTAAGATTCCATCTGGTACGTAACCCGTCGCTATGCATTACAATTATCTGATGTTTTAAATAAGGTACAATCGTACTATTTATTGTACGCGGAATATTAAGTCCGAGAATTCCGTTGTATGGAGAATATGTTTTATTTTCTAATCCTCTGAAAATACGGGTATTGATATTTCCAATTCCACATATATTCCAGTTTTGAGATTTGTAATCTACACAAGCTACTGTGGCAACCAATCCCCTGCTTTTTTTTACACCTTCATGAATATCCCTTAGAATTTCTATAGAATCTTCTGCTGTCGATCTTTGAAAAGCCTTAATACCAAGCTGAACAGCTTCGTGGGCATTTACACCATGACCAAGTCCGTCTCCAACAAAAATTTTAAATCCGTTTGCAGATTGTTTAATATAATAACCATCCCCGCAAACATTTTCACCGGGATAATTGACGCTCAATGCAGAATAGTTAAAACCAGCCGGATTAGGAATAATATCCATATCGGCCTTTTCGCATATTTTTACATATTGCACTGTTCCCCATCCTTTCATAGAATAAATCTGAAAATCGTTGCTCAGTCTTTTAATAGAACCCAAACCATGACCAAGCGTATTAGAAGTTGAATAACCGTCGCTCATTATCTTTACGACATTATCAATTCCGACACCATTATCCAGACAAAATATTTCTATTTCGTTTCGGCCCTGCATTTGGGTACCTCTGTATAATAGTTCGCCGCCATCGGCGTATTTAATAAGATTTGAAGTTAATTCGGCTACAATAATATCGGTTTCTGCGGCACGGTGTGGGCTAAAACCTAATTGAAGTGCCAGATTATGTATTTCTCTTTTAATAAAAGCAATTAAGCTTCGGTCTTCAATTTTATAACTGGAAAAAGTATTATCCATTTTTCCATTTTATTATAGTAACGGTTGTTCCGACTCCCATTTCTGTTTTTATATCAAATTCATTTACCAGTCTTTTTGTTCCCGGTAATCCCAGTCCTAAACTTTTTCCTGTACTGTATCCGTCTTTCATAGCCAAATCAATATCTTTTATACCAGGACCATTATCTGTAAAAGTAACACGAACACCTTTGTCGCGTCCGTTTGTCACTTCTTCGACAATAACCTTTCCTCCTCCGCCATATTTTAGAAGATTACGAACCAGTTCACTTGTTGCTGTAATTAGTTTGGTCTGATTTAAGATGCTCATACCTACTTTTATACCATAGTCACGAACGCGGTTACGCAAAGGCACCACATCCTGTTCTTTGACTATTGCAACTTCTTCTTTATTCGTCGTCGTTATCATCAATCTGATCTTCGTTATCGCCATTATACATTTTCGCGCGAAGCAGATCCATCCCTTTTTCAACATTCAGGGCGCTAATAACACCATTTAACGTCAATCCCAATTCAACAAGGGTAATAGCAACAGCAGGCTGCATTCCTACAACTACTGTTTGTGCGTCCATTATTTTGGACATTACCGCAATATTTCCCAGGATTCGACCCATAAAAGAGTCAATTATAGAAACAGCTGATATATCAATTAATACACCTTTGGAATTGTGTTTATTAATAGTATTTATTAAATCTGATTCAAGATTTTCTGCCAGTTGGTCATACAGGTCTACCTGTATAGTAACCAACAAAAAATCTCCCATCTTAAGTATTGGAATTCTTTCCATATTATCTAAAAATCTTAACCAATTATTTTTCTCTTCACTACAGTAAGCTGCAACATATCAAATGCCGTTTTAAGTGCACTTGCAAGTGTTGCTTTTGTAATAATTCCTGTAAGATCTATACCTAAATGTACAACTGTCTGAGCAATTTCCGGACGAATACCACTAATAATACACTCTGCACCCATTAAACGTGTTGCGCTAACCGTTTTTATTAAATGCTGCGCTACAAGTGAATCTACAGCCGGTACTCCTGAAATATCAAGGATGGCAATAGAACTTCCTGTATCTACAATTTGCTGCAGCAGGTTTTCCATAACGATTTGTGTTCTTGAACTGTCTAATGTTCCGATAATTGGTAAAGCTACAACGCCTTCCCATACACGGATAACCGGAGTAGAAATTTCGCTGATTTCGTCTGTTTGTCTTGAAATTACATCTTCACGACCTCTCATAAATGATTCGAAAGTCATGATCGTCAGATTATCAACAACAGTATTCAATTCAACATTGGCGGCATAAAGTTTAGCTGGATCACTTTCAATATCTGAAAGAATTTTAGAAGCAGCTTCCTTGAATGAAATTATATACTGACCTGTTTCACGAGGAGAAAAACCACGTTTTGCTCTGGAAATAGAAATTCCAGTTAATAAATCGTATAATTTTTCGAAACTGTGTGAATTTAAGTTATCACTATTTCCTCCTTGTTGAACAGCATCCAAAAACACTGAGGTAAATTCTTTTGACTCTTCTTCTTCGGTCATACCGTCGGTTGATCCCTTATCAACAAGAAGTTGCGTCCAGATAGTATTTAATTTGTTTTCGTGCTCTTTTAAGCCTCCTAAAAGATTGTTTTGCATTTGTTGTGTGATATTAGGGTTTCTGTAACAAATATAGTAATAAATAAGGTGTAAGTGTTAAATCGGTAAAAAAAATCCTAAAAACAAACCTTATTTATTTTATATCTACAGGTAATTATTGGGTAAAAATAATAGAACTGCTTTTTAATGAATTTATATAATTACAGTC
>SEBM01000358.1 GCA_004296145.1 Flavobacterium sp. | reverse complement strand
GTTAATATCATTACTGATAAAATTCCTATGATTGAAATTTTTGAGGATTAATCCTAAATTTATTGTTAACCTAAACCTCATTCCATATCACTTCATGTCAGATTGTGAAGCAATTTTCTCCATTTGAAAGGAAAAAGGTGATTTTCAATAAATAAAAAAGAAACCAGTTCAGCAAAGCCTTTGAACATTTAATTTCTTCAATAAAAGTATCTGCTCGGATGGAATTAACAGGGATGTAAGTTCATTTAATATTAAAACATAATTTCTATCCATCACCAGGTTACTGCAAGAGCCGTCATTTTTGAATACAAAGCGCTCAATCCGAATGTTCCTTGCATGCCATAATCTCTGATGGTTTTTTTTAAACCATTTTCAAAGGTTATGGTTAAGGTGGCTGTTTGGTCGTCAGTCCATGGCACCTGGTATTGATCATTTAACTTTTTTACATTGATGTAATTCGCCAAGTCACATAATTCTTTAAATGTATTCAACGATAAAATTTTTGAAGATTTGCCATTGGTTCTGGTAAATGCAATCCCCTCGAAATCACCTTTACCAGTATGATACAGTGTTAAATTAAATACCGGGCAATTGCCAAAACAACCTGAAGCATTCATTTCGATAGATTTTACATTATCGTTTAAAGGTACTTCCAACTCAATGAAGCTGTTGTATTTAAAAACTAGCGTGTCGGTAATCAGCACCTCCTTATAGGAAAAAGGGATTTTGCTTTCAAAGTCAGGTTGTTGGGTTTTGCGAAAGAGCCTTAAATAGTTTTTTGTGCCAATTTTTATGGGCTTTACCAGCTCACAGTTTTCAGATGAATTCTTAGAAAATCTAAAAAGTTGAAATTTATTATTTCCTTTATCTATGAAAACATAGCTGATGTAATCATACCAATATGCAATAAAAACCAAATCGGTTAAACCATCATTGGTAACATCTACCTTCTCCCAATTTTTGATATTCCAGTTGGCAAGTATGCCATCACATTTAAGATTTTTTAAGAGTGAATCCGTTGGTAGTATTTGAAACCTTCCGAATATATCTTTTGCAAATTCGGGATTTACCAGCTTTACGAAATTATTTACATCGGAATCAGTAATCAAATCATCAATCCTATTCGCGTAAGCAGCCGAATCCCAAAAGAAAATTGAAAATATCAATATTAAATAGTGGCGCATGTTATTTTATTTTACCTATGAATTTAAATGGTGTGGATTGCGGTATCGATTAAATTTAGAATTTTTTTTGTTCGTTTTTTTGAAACCGAAAAATAGCTGTATAAGTTTTTTTATAAGAGGCTTTTAAAATGATATAGGCTAAAATAATTTGAATATAACCGTCGTTCGCTAAAGTCGAAGGTCTTTTTTAATTTTCATTCCCTGAGGTGAATTTTTTAAACGTTCAGATAATTTATTATAGAGTACGCTAGGTTCGTTCTCGTCATAATATTCGGGCATCTTTAGTAAGATTACATAAGCTCTTAATAAGGTTATGGCTAGGGGAGAATCAGGGTAGACATCTAAAAAGATTTTAAAATCTCTTGTTCGAGTAGCTTGGTTGAATTTTGAAATTTGAGTGTTAAATTCTCCACCTTCTACAACTGAAGTTTTAGCATCACTATTGACGAAAATCTTCGCATCCTCAATTGCGATCATTTTTGGTCTTTGAACACCTTCCCATTTTTTTATTAACTCTTCATAATCACTCACTGAATCTTTATCGAAATAAAGGAAACAAACTTCTATTTCCAGAGGCTTAGCAATTGTAAAATTAAATTTGCCATCATTTATTCTGGTAATTAAGTTTTTCTTTGTTTCCGGATTACTTATATGAGCAAATTCATAGTCAGTTTTTTCTTTAAAAGATCCGGATATCTTACAATTTAGAACTTGTGCATTCAAGTCATATATTGTTAAAGTTAAGATGAAAATTATCAGTTTCTTAAGCATATTACGAAGTGATTGGTCTTTATCTATTACAAATTTATTTACTCTGTTCCGTTAAGTATATAATTGATTGGTGATTAATGATTAAATTTAAGGTGGCATGAGGTTAATGGATTGCATTTTATCTCATAGCTTCTTTTTGCCTTTGTTGGCAAAACTCTCTACCGCTTAATCCTTTAATTTATAAGCCTGGAAATTAATATACAAAAAAGAGTTTTTTAATGGGGTCCATTCACTTTCGCTTTTCTCTCGGAAAAAACTTTTTTTAAAGGGTGATGGATATGATGGGACAAGGAATAAGGTTTTATTTACATCGTCATCCTTTAGTTTGGCATCAAGCAATTGTACTGAAACTGCAACTTTTTTATAATTTTTTAGCACAATACTGTAGTCTTCCAAATCAATTTTTTTCCATCCCCTGTTTTCAGATGTTTCAAAAATGATATCCTTAGTCGGAATGATTTTATCCGGCAGATCATTCTTTACAGAATATAACTTTATACGGTATTTCAGATTAGCAAAATTATTTCTAATCAACAAAAAGTCAACTTCCTTTAACAATATTTGATTGTCAATATCTAAAATTGTAGCCTGTTCAAGTCCACTAACATCACTGGTTCTTGGAACCCTCATATAAGCTTTGGGGGTTAGGTATATGGATGCAAGGGTACGTCCATAGGTATCTATCGTTTGTTTAGAGGCTTTTATGGATACTTCATTTAATAGTACAGATGAGGCTTCCATGCTTATTGCCCATGTAGTCCTTTAGTTCGGAAATGGTCTTTCCAAGGGTATGGTATCTCACTCTCATAAAAATTACACTATCAGAGGGTGCTACCGTATTATCCAAAAGTAATTTAAATTTGCCAGTAGAGTCGGCTACAGTACCCAACGCTTTTCCCTTAATTCCTATTGATACATAAGGTATACCCGAACGACTGCCTATATCAACTATTGTTCCGTATCTATTACTTATTTGGGCATGCGAGATAAATGGTAGGATATATAGAAATGTTAGGGCTCTTAAAAAAAATCTGAGTTGCATTCGCATGGTCAACGTTGTGATTTCGGAGGTTAATTCAAGGCTAATGATCAAGACCTATATGTTATTTTGAATATAGTAAAAATTACCATGCTCCGTTAATTAATTTTTCAAAGAGGGCAATTATTTTGAGGCAAAGATTTCTTTAAACTGTAAATCATATAGCTGTAATTCAATATACCTTTTACCATTCATGAAATTTACTGATCTTTTTTTAATATAATCCAAGGTTTTGAATTTGGTGTAGTTTGAGGTGGGTTCGTTGCGAAAATCTTAAAATTAGCGTTAGCTCTTGTAAACAATTCAGATTGATGAGCGTTTTCGAAGTCTCCACTTGACCTTGGAAACTCTATCATTTTGATAATCTTATTATCTTCGAAAAACACAATTTGATTAATGTCTTCACGAATATCAATACGGGAATGCTTAATGGGCTTCAAACTGATATGATGAGTTTTTTCAACACGACTAATTTTTGTATACGGAGGAAGGATGAGCAGTTTATCCCATTTAAAGTTTATTAGCTTTCCAAGTTCAATCTTTCCCCCGATATTTCTTGACACTTCCTTTTCTAAAAGCAATACTATATGATGATCATTATTTACCCTATTACAACTTGTTGATAAAAGGAAACCTAAAATAAGGACTGTAAGCGTAAACCGTGAGGAACTTTTAATCATATCGATACAATTCTATTAATCAGACATTTACCACTCAGCATATATCAAAGACTTTATTTATGGGTTTTTGTTACAAAATATCTTACGTGGGTTCTCATCTTAAGCATTTTTTTTTTAGTCAACTCATATCTGACGTGTTTAAACCTTATCCGAATGATCCTGTACACTTCTTCTAATCAGCATAACTTTTAGATCAAAATACTTTCGGAGAATTTGATTGATGCAACGTATTTCATAAAAGTGCGGCTTCTCATCAATTACACAACCTACCTTTGATTTGGGAATATAACTGCTAAGCGGCCAGTCCGATAAAGATCTGTGAATTTGGGCTTCAACCCTATCCTATTGTAGAAAAACTTGTAAGCCTAACTTTAAGTGCTTAGCTTAGTAATACTAAAAAAAACGCTTTCATGATCAAATGTTATTGCCTGTTGTTATTGATCATTATATTAAATGTTGCAAGTTCTGCTGGTCAGCAACCCACGCTTGCAGATGGTATTGAATCTAATCATCACAAAGATTTAAGTTTAAAACTGGAGCGGTTTCTTCAGGAGCACCCGAAAGAGAAAGTTCATGTCCACTTTGATAAAACAATTTACGCGATTGGCGATACCGTTTGGTATAAAATTTATCTTGTTAATGGCTACAATAATCAGTTATCTGCTTTAAGTAAGCTCGTGCATGTTGAAATTGTAAACGGTGAAGGCCACAGTCAAAAATTATTGCTTCCGGTAAATTCCGGTATGGCTAACGGACATTTGGTTTTAAGCCCTCAAAAGTTTAAGCAAGGAAGCTATCCATTTAATATTCATACCCGTTTGATGGAGCATGCCGATCAGAAG
>SEBM01000357.1 GCA_004296145.1 Flavobacterium sp. | reverse complement strand
GCCCACGGTGATGCACTTCATTATCAATAAAATACAAAATATTCTGAATAACCGGAAATTCGTATTGTCCGAAAAGATTAAAAGTTTCGCTGAAATCTTCAATTGACAATTTTTCCCAGTATTTGTTGATTTCTTCTGTTGCCTGATCCCATTTTTCAAGATATTGCGCTTTAAAAATCAATTTTTCTTCTGTTTCTGTATAAGGCTGGATTTCTTTAGTTACAATTCCTTTAAGCGCAGGAACAGCAATTGCAAGAAGTTCGTCTGCCAGTTTTGCAAATGGTCGCATGCCTCCTATCGAAAATTCGAAGAAATCTTTTTCAGGAAAAAGTTCAATTACGCGTCTTGTCAGCGCGCGGTGACCTTGCCAGTGTGTCAATAAATCTTCGGGAGTAATTACTTGTGCAGCTAATGTTTTCATGATTTTAAGTTTTAAATTATTTATACTTCAAAAGTAAAATGGGCCGGTGACAACAGTTTGTCAGCAGGAAAAAATAAATTTTAAAATTTTATTTTTTCCTGCCGTAGAAGCACACCGCAGTGCGTCTACACAAAGAGAATCAACAAAGAGAAACGCTATTAGAAATACATTGCGGAGACGCACTGCAGTGCGCCTCTACAGATATGCACGACGTTTATAAAACCTTAGCGGCTTTGCATCTCAGTCCCGAAATTTCGGGATAGCACCTTAAAAAAAACCTTTGTACCTTTGCACCTTAAAAACTTTGCACCTTAAAAAAAATGATCGAAGATAAAAATCCACAACGTACCAGTATAGCGCAGTTAGGCGAATTTGGTTTAATAGAACATTTGACCAAAAATTTTGATGTCACTCAGGAGTCTACTTTAAAAAGTATTGGTGATGATGCTGCTGTCCTTGATTTTAAAGATAAAAAAGTAGTTATTTCTACCGATTTACTTATTGAAGGTGTTCATTTTGACCTGGCTTATATGCCATTAAAACATTTAGGATACAAGTCTGTTGTTGTAAATGTATCTGATATTTGTGCCATGAATGCCAGACCAACGCAAATAACGGTTTCTGTGGCCGTTTCTAATCGTTTTCCTCTGGAAGCCTTAGAAGAATTATTTGAAGGGATTACACACGCTGCAAAAGAATACAAAGTAGATGTTATTGGCGGAGACACAACCTCATCTCAAAAAGGATTAATTATTAGCATCACAGCAATCGGTGAAGCTGATGCAGAAGAGATTGTTTACCGAAACGGTGCTAAACAAACTGATCTATTGGTGGTAACCGGCGATGTTGGTGCCGCATATATGGGATTGCAGGTTTTGGAAAGAGAAAAACAGGTGTTTCAGGTAAATCCAAACAATCAGCCTGATTTGGATCCTTATACTTATTTGGTGGAACGTCAGCTAAAACCGGAAGCCCGTAAGGATGTTCGAACTTTATTGCATGCGCTTGAAATAAAACCAACATCGATGATCGATATTTCTGACGGACTTTCTTCTGAAATTATTCATTTGTGTAAACAATCAAAAGTGGGTTGTAATTTGTATGAAGATAAACTGCCACTTGATCCGCAATTTATTTCGACTTGCGAAGAATTCAATATTGACAGTACAACAGTTGCCATTAATGGCGGTGAAGATTATGAATTATTATTCACGATTGACATTAATGATTTTGACAAAATAAAAGGAAATCCAAATTTCTCTATCATTGGTCACATGGCAGACGAAAGCGAAGGAATACATTTGGTAACACGCGCCAATACCAAAATTGCTTTGAAAGCACGTGGTTGGGATGCGCTTTCTGAATAAGTTTTCAGTCTCAGTTTTCAGTCTCGGTTTTCAGTCACAGTAATAACTGAAAACCGAGACTGAGACTGAATACTATAAAAGTCCTTTACTTTTAGCTTCTTTAAGCAGATCATCGTCAAGTCCTGATTTTATTTTAAGCAATTCTTTTAAGTTGCTTCTTCTCTTTTCTATCGCATTTAATGATATCGGAATATATTGTGGCATTTCCGCTACTGGAGTTCCTTTTGATAAATGAAACAAAATCTGTTTGTCAAACTCATCGACTTCAATCGAATTGTGTGGAGACTGATTCAGCATTTTTTGTACCGAATGGCTGTAGTACTTTTCATTTTTCATTACCCTGTCAAATGCAAAAAGCAATTCATCAAAAGTCAGATCATTTTTGATAATCAGTCCATTGGGCTGTATGGTCCTGATAATTGTTTTTATTTTAAGCAATTCGGTATACATCGTCAGCAAAATAACTTTGCAAAAAGGCATTTTTTTTGAAAGTAATTTTGCCAGATCTTCTCCCGAAAAAATATCTTTTTCTTCGTAGGGCGGCATACTGATATCCAGAAAAGCAACATCAAAATTAGGCGCTGCTTCATCTTCGATTAATTCATAAGCCGATCTGCAGTCATAAGCCTGAGAAATCTCAAACTCATACTGTTGCGGATTATAGCGTGTTATGGCATTTTTATATCCTTCTATAATAAAAGGATGATCATCAACAATTAAGACATTTCGTTTAATTAATTGAGAAACTGAGGTTTTTGGGTCAACTGTCATTTCTTTTGTAGGTTAATTTTTTGGTCGATTGGTATTTTAACCAGGATCATTGTTCCTTCTCCCTGGGCAGATTTTATGCTTACGCTTCCCTTACATTCTGCGGCTCGGTATTCGATATTGTGCAATCCAATTCCGTTTTTTGTTCTTTTTGGATTAAACCCGATTCCGTCATCCAGAACCGACAAAATTAAATAATTTACCTCACTCTTAAATTCTACAGAAATAGTATTTGCTTTGGCATATTTATTACAATTCTGGAGCGCTTCCTGAATAATTCTGTATAAATTAATTTTAACAACGTTGCTAACCAGATCCCATTTGATTTGAGGGTCAAAAGAAGTAATTAGTTTTGAAGGATAAGTATTGTGTTGGTTCTCAAAAAGTTTGTTTAGAATTAAAACAAAATTATTAATTAACTCTGATTTTTCCCTGTTTAAATCATGCGAAATTTCCCTTATGTCCTCTTCGATGTTTTTTAGTTCGGTCAGGTATTTTTTTCTTTTAGGAGCCGCTTCTTCTTCATTAATTTTATCAAGACTGTCCAGACTAATTCTCACTCCAAACATTCTTCCCAAAACACCGTCATGCAATTCCTGTGCTACTTTTTTCTTTTCTTTAATACGTGTCAGCTCAATATCATTCTGCTGCGAAATCATCAGGTTATAAATATCTTCGTTGGCAATTTGCTGTTGCTGTTTAAAAAGTAATTCCCGGTTTTTGGCTTGTTGGGTTTTATAAACATAAAAAAACAAACCAATAAGAGTACAAATACTAAAAACATATACTAACGTTTTGTTTTTTTCCTGTAAGTTGGAGTTCTGGTCTTTTATTTCGTTTGTTTCATATTCAATTCGGGAGAATTTCTCTCCCATATTTCGTTCTGCTTTCAGCATTTTATCGTTAAGCTTAATGTATTCCTTAGAATACGTAGACGCATTTTTAGGATCTACAACAGCAATTTGTTTCAAAGCCAGCAATGTCATTGTCTGTTTATCTGAAGAACGTGAAAGCAATAATGCCTGTTTTGAAAACTGAATTGCTTTGAAAGTGTCTTTTTTAAATCCGTAATATTCAGACAAATGAATTTGATTTGATATTTTGGCCATTTTCAACCCTAAACTATCCCTGATCTTTAAAGATCTGTAAAATTGATCCGGAAGACCGTCCATTCTTTTTGATTTCAGCTTAGAATACGCCAGATTGTCCAACAACATAGCATACAATATTGTTTTCTCCTCAAAAAGATTTTTTTCGTTTAATCCTTTTTCAAAATAAGAAATGGCCTGTTTATAGTTTTGCATGCGCATATAAACAAAACCGATATTATTTAAAGAGGTCGCTTTTAACTGAAGATCTAACGGTATGGATTTATCATTTAAAGTAACTAAAGCTTTATTTTGAAATTCGAGAGCTTTGCTGTATTCCTCTTTTTCATTATAAAGTATTCCAAGAAGATTATAACATTCATAAAGTTGTTCATTTACATTTTTCTGTTGTTTCAATAATCCTAAAGCCTTAAAAACAGATATCTCACTTTCAAAAAAATCCCCTTCATTGTATTGCAGGCTGGCCTTGCTTAACAAGGTTTTAGACAAATTAAATTTATCATTAATCTGCAAATAGATTTTTTGTGCTTTAAAATAATTTCTAAAGGCACTGTCAGAAATAATCTGGGCACCATAATAATCTCCAAGATAGGTGTATGCCTCTGCTATACTTGCAGAATCTTTTGCACTTATAGCTCTTTCCAAAACCAATTCTGATATTTCACGATATGATTTTAAATCATTCATGTTATAATATCGATTGGCAATTTTAAACAAATTTACCCTGTTGAGAGAATCGTTCTTTTGATTTTTAATTATTGAAAACGCCTTTTGATTGTATTTTTGTTTTAAATAATAATCAAGATTAATATCATTGGCCAAAGATAAATAAGCGGGTAGGCTATCTTCTGG
>SEBM01000015.1 GCA_004296145.1 Flavobacterium sp. | reverse complement strand
ACTTTCTTATTTAAATGTTCCAATTATGGCAAAATATTATGTAATTGAAAAATTAAGCCTTGAAGCCGGACCTCAAATTGGTTTCTTATTATCTGCAAAAAATCAAGTTGATGATTTAAGATAAAGAAAATACACTATTATTGATTTTGAAATCTCCTCCATCTTCTGTTTTAGCAATATTAGCTAAACCTAAGTTATATCTAACACCAGCAGACAGATTTTCTGTAAAATCATATCCAGCACCAAAGTTTACTCCAAAATCTATTGATTCGTATGCATCTTTTACATCAACATCTTCTGAAAAAGATCCAGCTTCATACTTTGATTTTGCACTTAATAAAAATCCAATTTGTGGACCAGCCTCAAGACTAAATTTTTCTGCTACATAAAATTTTGCCATTACTGGAATATTAAGGTAGCTTAAATTTAATTTTGCATCATAAGCAATTCCATCTTCTTCTTGTCCGTCAGATTTTGCTCCCTGAGTAGAAAACAAAAGTTCTGGCTGAATAGAGAATTTGTCAGAAAGTTTGAATTCTGCAAAACCTCCTACGTGAAATCCGATTTTTGAAGATGTATCTTCAAAATCTCCACCAACATTAGCTAGGTTAACACCAGCTTTAACTCCAAATTTAGTTTCTTGTGCATTTGTAAATGCGAAAGCCATTACTGCAGCAGCAGTTAAAATGATTTTTTTCATTCTGATTTGTTTTGGTTAAAAATTTTCAATGGTCAAATATAGAAAAATCCTTAATAAAAGATAATTTGGATTTTAATAAATATAGTAGTAATTACGAGCCAAAACTTTGTTAATATTTATTTCCGTTTAAATTAATTTTCAAAAAAAAAGCCTTCCCTAAATTAGGGAAGGCTTTGAGTATATAAAATATTCTTATTAGAATTTATATCCTACAGATAAAGCAAAAACGCTGTTTTTAACATCAATGTCACTTACATCAAATAATTCTTCATCCATGTCTGGAGTTTCGAAAACACTAGACAAACCTATTGTATAACGAAGACCAACAGAAAGATTTTCAGTAAAGTTATATCCAGCTCCAACATTGAAACCAAAATCTACTGATTTGTAAAAATCTTTAACATCTTCTCCATCCGATTTAGCAGACAATAAAACACCTAATTGAGGACCAGCTTCAACACTAAAAGCTTCAGTTACATAAAACTTTGCTAGTACAGGGATATTTAAATAATTCAATTTAGTATCGTACTCATCAGACTCATCAAAAAATGTTTCTTCGATTTTTGCTCCTTGAGTAGAAAACAAAAGCTCTGGTTGAATTGCAAATTTATCAGTTAGTTTAATTTCTGCGAAACCACCAACGTGAAAACCTACTAATGATGAAGTACCTTCAACATCTCCAGTTAAATTAGTTAAGTTAAGACCTCCTTTAACTCCAAACTTAGTTTCTTGTGCATTTGTAAATGCAAAAGCCATTACTGCCGCAGCAGTTAACATAATTTTTTTCATTCTAATTTGTTTTGGTTAAAAATTTTTAATGGTCAAATATACACTTATGCTTATTAAAAAAATAATTGTATTTTAACAAAAAAAGTAGTAATTAGGAGCCAAAATTTTGTTAAAACATAATTCAGCTTTTCTTAACAATAAATTAAATCTTACCATAAAAATGTAACAAATCGTAATTCAAACGTCCCTTTTTATCAAATCTAAAATCTCACCAATACAAAAAAGCCTCCCTTAATAAGGAAGGCCAAAACTAATTAACTAAAGTTTTTGTATTAGAATTTGTAAACAACCCCAAATTGTACAGCTCTTAAATCAGAACCTAAACTAAAAGAATTAGTTTTATCAGCTCCGTGACCTCCATTGTTTTTTACACTATAATCTAAACCTGCCCAATTTGCCTCAATAGCAAAATGATTTGATAAGAAATAGCTTAAACCTAATCCTAGTCCTAATCCTAGTTCATTTTCTTTTGCATTACCTGGCTTGTATTTATATCCCGTATAATCTAAACCTAATTGAGTAAATACTGAGAATTGAGAAGCCGGAGTAAAGTAGTATCTTCCAAACGCTCCAACTGTAAATGCATTCGTTTTAAAATCATCTGCATCTTTAGTTGAACTAAATCCCAATTTACCTCCCAAAGCGATATTTTCACTTACAAAATAACCAACTCTTGGCTCAATTTCAAAACCATTAGATTTAGCATCTCCCGTTTTGTCTGAACTGATACCTACTGCACCAGAAATAAACGTATCTCCTTTTGAAAATCCTGTTGTTTGTGCATTAGCAAATGTAAACCCCATAACTGCAATAGCAGCAAAAATAATTTTTTTCATTATCTGTTTTATTTAAATTACAAAGTCCAAAAGTAGGAACGGGTTTGTAAAAAAACAGCCACAATCGGTGCGCAAAATATCATAATAAGACAAATGTTTTTTTACATTTTACAAAAACTTCATAAACAGTAAATTAAAGTTTTTAAACTTCAAATAAATTGGGGATTTTGACTCAACATGTGAATTCTAAAAATTATTTTATATAAAACATAAGACAATAAATACACCAATTCTGTAGTTTTGAATAGATAAAACAACTTTAATCTAAAAAAAATTATGAAAAAGATATTTTTAGCAGCTGTACTGTTCCTAGCAACATCAGCAACAATTCAGGCTCAATTATTAAAACTTGGAGTAAAAGCGGGGGTTAACTTTGCTAATCAAACAGGAGATTTTCCAGAATCAATTGACAAAGAAGGTATCACCAGCTACCACGCTGGTTTAGTTGCAGAGATAAAATTATTAGACAAATTTTCTATTCAGCCAGAGCTTTTATATTCTACAACCGGAGCATCTTACAAATTTGATGATGTGACTGGTGATATTAAAAATGAGTTAGGTTATATCTCTATCCCGGTAATGGCCAAAATTTATTTAAATAAAACATTCAGTATTGAAGCAGGTCCACAGGCTTCTTTCCTTGTTAGCGAAAGAAATGACTTTGATGTTAAGAACGCTGAAACTTTCGAGTTTGGTCTTAATGCAGGTTTGGGTGTAAAACTTACTGAAAATTTCTTTTTACAAGGTCGTTACGGCATAGGTTTAACCGAAGCTTCTAAAGATGCTGACGTTAAAAACTCTGTATTCCAAATTTCTGCCGGATTTATGTTCTAAAATAATATCACATACTTTTATAAAAACCGTTCTATTAATTAGAGCGGTTTTTTTATTTTTACAACTCATAAATAATCTCATCAAAACTAATTCAACTATGAAAATCTGCATTGTTAACGGACCAAATTTAAATCTTTTAGGAAAAAGAGAACCTGAAGTTTACGGAAGTCAGACTTTTGAAGATTATTTTGAGACGTTACAAAAAAAATATCCAAATATTGAACTTTCATATTACCAAAGTAATATTGAAGGGGAACTGATTGGAAAAATTCAGGAAGTTGGTTTTTCTTTTGACGGAATTATTTTAAACGCCGGAGCCTACACACACACTTCAATTGGTTTGGGCGATGCCATTAAGGCAGTTACAACTCCTGTAATCGAGGTTCATATTTCTAATACATATGCCCGCGAAAGCTTTAGACATCAGTCTTATTTATCAGGAAATGCAAAAGGTGTTATTTTAGGATTTGGATTAAAAAGTTACGATCTCGCCATACAATCATTTCTGTAAGTCTTTATTTAACAAATTTTTAATAGCTACGATTTTAAGTTATTTTATTTTTGTTAGAGAAAGAACTTCCATGAAAAACTATATTTTACTCGCCGTTTTATTTTTCTCTATTGCCAACTTTGCTCAAATCAAAGGAACCATAACTGATGAAAAAGGAAACCCATTGCCTTTTGTTTCTGTTTTTGAGGAGAATACTTATACCGGAACAACTTCAAATGAGCAAGGAAAATATCAGCTTAATGTAAAAGAAACGGGGAAAAACAAAATTACATTTCAGTATTTAGGTTTTAAAACACAAAAAATAGTAGTATCTGCAGATTCAAAAACAATTGTTCTGGATGTAAAAATGCAGGAAGAAAGTTTCACTCTGAAGGAAGTGATAATTGATCCTAAAAATAATCCTGCAAATGCAATTATAAAAAATGCGATTGCAAACAAAGAAGAAAACTCCGGAAAAACATCGCGATATACAGCCGATTTTTATTCAAAAGGAATATTTAAAGTCAAAGATTTACCCAAAAAAATATTAGGTAAAAAGATCGATCTTGGTGAAGATATGACTTCAAACCTTGATTCTACCGGAACAGGAATCTTATATTTATCTGAAACTATTTCTAAGGTTACATTTGAAAAACCCAACAAGTTCAAAGAGAATATTATTGCCTCAAAAATTTCAGGAAACAACAGAGGATACAGTTACAATACAGCTGCTTTGTCTACTTATGATTTTTATGATAATACACTTGATTTTGACATCAAACTAATTTCCCCGATTGCCAATAATGCCTTTAGTTATTACAATTATAAATTAGAAGGCACTTTTTTTGACGACAATAATAATGAAATCCATAAAATTAAAGTAACACCAAAACGGGACAAAGAACCGGTTTTTGAAGGTTATATTTATATTGTAGATGACAGTTTTGCTATTTATGCCATTGATTTTGATATAAAAGGATATCGAATGAAAAATGAATTTACTGAAATTATGAAGCTCAAACAAAGTTTTAGTTATAACTCTCAAAACAAAATCTGGTCCAAAAATGCACAAACACTGTCATTTAATGCCGGAATTTTTGGCGTGAAATTTTCCGGACAATTCAATTATATTTATTCCAATTATGAATTTCCTGATTCTTTTGAAAAGAAAACTTTTGGAAATGAAATCGTTGCATTTGATCTAAATGCTAATAAAAAAGATGATACTTTTTGGAACCAGATTCGCCCTATTCCTCTAACTCTCGAAGAAAGCGCTGATTATACAAAAAAAGACAGTTTGCAAACCATTCGAAAATCTCAAAAATATACCGACTCAATTGATGCAAAAACTAATAAATTTAAAATTTGGGATATTGCAAAAGGATATGAATACAAAAACACTTTTAAAAAATATTCATTTGAATATGATGGTTTGTTAAACATTACTTCTCTTAGTTTTAATACTGTTCAGGGTTTTAATTTTGATTCCGGATTTTTATTTAAAAAATGGAATGAAGAAACAGGGAAAAGTACTTTTGTAAAAACAACTTTTAATTATGGCTTTTCTGATGAGCGTTTTCGCATAACGGGAGAATTCAATCATAAATTTAACAGCATAAATTATGCTACAATAAATGTATCTGGAGGAACAAAAGTCGCACAGTTTAATGCTGCCGAACCAATAAGCAAATTTGTAAATTCTATAAGTTCATTGTTTTTTAAGGATAACTATATAAAATTATACAATTTAGAATTTGTCCAGATCAACTATTCGCAAGACGTTGCAAACGGGATTAATCTGAATACTAAAGTGGGTTATGAACAGCGAAAACCTCTTTTTAACACCACAGATTATTCATTCTTTAAAAGAGATGATTTTTATTCGTCAAATAATCCTTTAGCACCGGATGATTTTGAAACTCCTGCTTTTGATCCGCATCATTTATTTAAAGCTAATCTGACTGCAAGAATTAATTTTGGGAATAAATATATTTCGAGACCAGACGGAAGATACAATTTCAAAGATGATAAATATCCAACCTTATTTTTAGCTTTTGAAAAGGCATTTGCTGCTACTGAAAAGAAATATCAATTTGAACGAATTGGTGCGTCTCTACTCTATGATTTGTCTCTGGGAAACAAAGGTCTTTTGGGAATGAATTTCAAAACCGGAAAGTTCTTTAATGCAGAAAATATTTCTTTTATAGATTACAGACATTTTAACGGAAACCAGACTCATATTGGTCAAAGTGATCGTTATCTGAATGTTTTTAATTTAATGCCATATTATGCAAACAGCACAAATGACAGTTATTTTGAAGCACATTTAGAACACAACGACATGGGATTTATAATGAATAAAATTCCGTTGTTGAATCTTTTAAAATCTACAATGAATCTTGGTTTTCATTCTTTGGCAATTCCGGACAGAAAACCTTATTCTGAATTTACAGTCGGATTGGACAATTTAGGTTTCGGAAAATTTAAACTTTTCAGAGTTGATTATGTACATTCTTATCAAGGCGGAGTTCAACAAAACGGAGTTGTTTTTGGTTTGAAGATCTTAAATGTGTTGGACTAAGGCTCAAAGGTTCAGAGTTACAAAGGGTCAAAGTTTTTTCTCGCAGATTGAGGAGATTTTTATATTTGGAAAATCCCGCTTAATCTGCTAAATCTGCGAGAAAAACTAAATTGAGTAGGCATGTGACTTTTCTTCATTAAAATGATAAAAAAATTCCGCTTACTTCTTAAAGAAATAAACGGATTATATTTTTTCAAAGTTTGAAATTTAACCCTCTAGTGCCTTTGCACCTTTGTAACTCAGAGTCTTTGAACCTCTCAGTGATAATCATCTGGCTCAATATGAATCAAAACATTTCCTAATTGTGGAATTTTTTCTTTTAAAGTATCCTGAAGTTTATGCGACAAATCGTGTCCTTCTTTTACCGAAATTTTTGCTGAAACAATAGCATGTAAATCTACATGATAACGCATTCCCGCTTTTCTGATAAAACACTTTTCAGTTCCTAAAATACCGGGTACTTTTAAAGATTGTACTCTTATTTCTTCGACTAAATCATCATTTAAATGTTCGTCCATGATTTCGCCAAGAGCAGGTCTGAAAATTTTATAACTGTTGTATAAAATAAAGAAAGCGGCAAAAAGTGCAGCCCAGTCATCTGCAGATTCGTAACCTTTTCCCATAATTAGAGCAAACGAAATTCCGATAAAAGCCGCAACTGATGTTATAGCATCACTACGATGGTGCCATGCGTCTGCAGCCAAAGAAGAGCTGTTGGTTTGTCTACTGCGTTTCATCACCAATCTAAAAGAATACTCTTTCCAGATTATAATGGCACCTAAAACATAAAGCGTCCAGGATTTCGGCAGATCGTGAGAACTTTGAATATTAGAAATACTTTCGTACCCAATAATAGTTGCGGAAGTAATAAGAAATCCAACAACCAAAAAAGTAATTAAAGGTTCAGCGCGCCCATGTCCGTATGGATGGTTTTCATCTGCAGGCTTGTTCGAATATTTGATTCCGAACAATACCAGACAAGACGAAAATATATCCGTTGTTGATTCGATCGCATCTGCAATCAGGGCGTAAGAATTGCCAAAAAAACCCGCCAAGCCTTTTATAAGGGCTAAGCAGGTGTTTCCGGCTATACTAAAGTATGTAGCTTTTATAGCTTTTTGTTCGTTTGTCATTTATGACTATTTTTCTTTTGCCACGAATTTCACGAATTTCACAAATTCCTATTTAAAAAATTAGTGCAATTCGCGTAATTCGTGGCTAAAACATATTTACGCTCTAATAATTTTTGCGCCAATTGCTCTTAAACGTTCGTCGATACGCTCGTATCCACGATCGATTTGTTCTATGTTTTGAATTGTGCTTGTTCCTTTTGCAGATAATGCAGCAATTAATAATGAGATTCCCGCACGAATATCCGGAGAAGACATTGTTGTTGCTTTCAATTGAGATTCAAAATTATGTCCCATAACCACCGCTCTGTGCGGATCGCATAACATGATTTTTGCTCCCATATCGATTAATTTATCAACGAAGAACAAACGGCTTTCGAACATTTTTTGGTGAATTAAAACATCACCTTTAGCTTGTGTTGCCACAACTAAAACGATACTCAATAAGTCAGGTGTAAAACCTGGCCACGGTGCATCTGCAATTGTTAAAATAGAACCGTCAATATCTGTTTTTACTTCGTACCCATCTTTGTGAGCAGGAATGTAAATATCGTCGTTACGTTTTTCAATCGTAATTCCAAGTTTTCTAAAAGTATTCGGAATCAAACCTAAGTTTTCCCAGCTTACATTTTTGATCGTGATTTCGCTTTTTGTCATAGCCGCAAGACCAATCCAGGAACCGATTTCGATCATATCAGGAAGAATTCTGTGCTCGCATCCGCCAAGACTTTCAACTCCTTCAATCGTCAATAAGTTAGAACCAACTCCTGTGATTTTAGCTCCCATAGAGTTTAGCATTTTGCAAAGCTGCTGTAAGTAAGGCTCACAAGCAGCGTTGTAAACTGTAGTTTGACCTTTTGCCAAAACCGCAGCCATTACGATATTTGCAGTTCCCGTAACAGAAGCTTCGTCAAGCAACATGTCCGTTCCCTGTAATCCTTCTGCAGGAGATTCTACACCGTAAAAGTGATCTTCTCTGTTGTATCTAAATTTTGCTCCAAGATTAATAAAACCTTCAAAGTGCGTATCTAATCTACGACGTCCAATTTTATCTCCTCCTGGTTTTGGAATATATCCTTTTCCGAAACGAGCCAAAAGTGGTCCAACAATCATAATAGAACCACGAAGTGCGCCGCCTTCTTTTTTGAAAGCTTCGGTTTCTAAATAACCAACATTTACCTCGTCGGCTTGAAAAGTTATAGAACCTGGTTCGTTTCTTTGAATTTTCACCCCTAAATTACCCAATAATGTGATTAATTTATTGATGTCTATAATATCAGGAATATTATTAATTCTTACTTTATCTCCAGTAAGAAGTACGGCACATAAAATTTGTAACGCCTCGTTTTTTGCTCCTTGCGGAGTGATTTCTCCTTTTAAAGGTATTCCGCCTTCGATTTTAAATATTCCCATGTTCTTTTTTTAAGGTTCTGAGTTACTGAGGTTCTAAGGTTCTAAGTTTTTTCTTTTTGTAAAAAAGCTTAGCATCTTAGTTGCTTAGACACTTAGCAGCTTTTTTTATTTCTGATTGTTGTTTTTTTGAAAAGGTTTTGGTTTTCCGCCTTTATTATTGTTGTTATTCTTGTTGCTTTGAATTTTTGGCTGTCCGGCTGGCGAAATTTTGTTAGACATACGTTTGTTAGTACGCATTAAATCTGTTGTGTTCAAAAGTTCTTCTGTACTTTGCAACAAGTTAATTTTGCCTCCTGACAATTCATATAAATGCTCAAAAATCACATCATCTTTTACCGTGTCTTTGTTCCAGCTTAAGTATGATTTTTTCATGTGATTGGCAATTACCAACACCAAGGCATTTTTCATTTCGCCGTCTTCCCATTTATTGGCAACATCAATCATATATTTGATATTGTTACCATAAAATCTGTATTTCGGGAAGTTCTGCGGATAATGAAGTACATCTGGTTTCAATTGCAACACATCGCGAGACGGAATTGGATACGGAGATTCTACATCTAATTTAAAATCAGACATAATAAACAACTGATCCCATAATTTATGCTGAAAATCTGGCACATCACGCAAATGCGGATTCAGACTTCCCATAACTTGTATGATATATTTGGCTGCTTTGTTACGCGTTTCGGCGTCTTCAATAACAGTTGCCTGATCGATCAGTTTTTGCAAATGACGACCATATTCGGGAATAAGCAAACGCTGTCTTTCAGAATTATATTCTAAATTGAAAACAACGTCATTCGCGATTTCTTTTTTATATTTTTCGTTCATAGGTTATAATGAAACTATACCTTCTATTGTAGATACTTCTTTGTATTTTGCGATTACATCATCGGCGCTGTGCATAGTTACATCTACAGAAACGCTGGTAAATTTACCTGTTTTAGATTTTGTGGTCTTAATTACCGCACCCATCCTGTCAAAAGCTTTTTCTACTCGCTCTACATTGTCAGCAACAGAAGGCACAATAAATTTATACAAATATTCTGCAGGCCAGGTATTTGAGTTATCCAACTCTACCTTTAATCTTTCGTAAAATTCGGCGGTGTTTTTTTCTTTATCGTTCTCCATTCGTAATTAAAAATAAACGCAAATATACGGTTTTGATTTCAGATTTTTGATTTTAGATTTTAGATTTTTTGCTCACGGAAATGTTGTTGTTTTTTGCCACGAATTTCACGAATTTCACTAATTAAATTTGATTTGAAATTTGTTACGTTTGGAATGCTTTTTCTAAATCCTTAAAAATTAAAATTCGCGAAAATTCGTGAAATTCGTGGCAAACTTTTATATTTGAGAAAACTATACATAGAAATTTACTCCCAAGTCACGGGAATTTTTCCCCATTTTTGTCATCCTGAGGAACGAAGGATCTTCGCAAGTAACTCTGCAAAGATTGGCGACATTCAGTATTGAGCTTCTTGCGAAGATCCTTCGTTCCTCAGGATGACAAGTTTGTGAATAAGCTTTGCGAGATTAAAATATAACACAATGAAAAAACTCCTTTTATTTTTTATCTCTTTTACAATAAACTCTATTCAAGCACAGGAAGTCAAAACGATGACTTACTTTCAAAATGATACGCTGAAACTGGATTTAGATTTATACTTGCCCAAAGTAAAAGCAGGAGAAAAAATTCCGTTGATTATGTTTGCTTTTGGCGGAGGATTTTCTGGAGGAGCACGCACAAACGAGAAAGAGTTCGGAATGTTTATGGCAATAAATGGTTACGCTGTTGCCAGCATTTCGTACAGTTTGTATATGAAAGGAAAGGATTTTGGATGTAAAGGAACTTTAACCGAAAAAATAAAAGCAATTCAGATTGGTGTGAGCGATATGTGGCAGGCGACTTCTTATTTGATTGAAAATGCGAATAAATATAATATAGATACTTCTAAAATCTTTATTTCCGGAATTAGCGCCGGTGCCGAAATTGGTTTTCAAGCTACGTATTGGGATTATAAACTAATGAATTTATACAAAAACAATTTACCTGAAAATTTTAAATACAAAGGTTTTATTGGAAATTCGGGTGCTATTCAGGATATTAATTTGATTACGAAGGAAAACGTAATTCCGATGTTATTGGCACATGGAAATAATGACGACACGGTTCCGTACAATGCGGGTTCGCACCGCTCCTGCTCGACTAATGCTTCTGGCTGGCTGATTCTTTTTGGATCTTATGCAGTTTACAATCATGTATTAGGTTTACATAAAGATATTGAGCTGATTACTTTCTGCGGTGGCGGACATGAATTTTCCGGTTATCTTTTCCATCAAGGACAACAGTATGTTTTAGATTTTGCGAATGATGTTTTGAATGGTAAAAAGTTTGAATCGCATTTGATTATTCCTTCGGAGAAAAAAGGTAAGGATGCCGGGAAATATCCTTTTTGTGATTGAATAACTTTAAAATAAATGAAAGTAAATTACAAAAATTTCGAAATTGAAATTGTAGATGATCCGACCTATACCTTAAAGTCAGTTGATAATTTGCGAGTATATGACAAGATTTATACTGAAATAGAAAATCAAGATAATGGATATCATCCATCTTGCAGACATGCAATTATCATTAAAGAATCTGAAGAAGAAATTTCTACTGCAATAATTTGTGAGATTGGAGGAGCAACGGGAATTAGCAAAAATTCTTTTATAATTGAAGATGCTAAAATTTGGCTTTGTGCATGCAATAAGATTTATTGCCTAGAAATACCTACCTTAGAATTAAAATGGAAAAAGGAAATCGATAATTTTACTAATTTTTCTATTTATAAAGTTGAAGAAGATTTTATAATACATGGAGAATTAGAAATTTTCAGAATAACAAAAGAAGGTGCTATTATATGGAAATATGGGGGACGAGATATTTGGGTAAATATTGAAGGAAAACCCGAAATTACAATTGAGGAAAATTTAATCCGATTATTTGATTTTGAATCAAATGAATATGTCCTTGACTTTGATGGAAATACCTTAGAACATAACCCCAGAATAATTCCTGAAAAAACCAAAAAGAAGTGGTGGCAAATTTTTGAATAAAACTAATTGCATTATTTGACCAACAGATATGGATTAAAATTATACACAATGTTACGTTTCCTGCAAGGTTTTCAAAACCTTGTAGGTTTATTTAAGCGCAACTAACATTTCTTTTCGTTGAGGAAATTATACCTACAAGGTTTTGGAAACCTTGCAGGAGGGCGAATCCCAAGAAATAAATCCAAAAACAAAACCATCTTTCCCCTTTAACCCTGATTGAGGCGGTATCCTTTTTTGGTCTCGTTTTTTGGGAACGAGACCAAAAAAGATATAGCCGAAAGCAGGAACGATGCTTCCAAAAATGCGAAATCATTCGTTTCTGATAAATATTCTTTTTAATTACGAATAAGTTTAGGTAAATTTGCGCTTTATTTTTCTAAAAGTGCAAAAAGAAATCATAGTTCTCATTGGTGGCCCGGGAACGGGAAAATCTACTCTAATTAACGAATTGGTGGCTCGTGGCTACTGCTGTTATCCTGAAATTTCACGTCAAGTTACGCTCGAAGCGCAAGAACGAGGTATCGATCAGTTGTTTCTGGAAGAGCCTTTATTGTTTAGCGAAATGCTTTTGGAAGGACGCATTAAACAATATCATGATGCTCTTGAAGAACCTGACAATGTGGTTTTTATTGATCGCGGTATTCCTGATGTTGTAGCTTATATGGATTATATTGGTGACGAATATCCGGCACATTTTACTAAAGCTTGTGAGGAAATTAAATATTCGAAGATTTTTATTTTACCGCCGTGGGAAGAAATTTACCAAAGTGACACGGAGCGTTATGAGAATTTTGAACAGGCCGTTACGATTCAGAAACACCTTGTTGAGACGTATAAAAAATACGGTTACGATTTAATAGAAGTACCGAAAGATACTGTTGACAACAGAATTCTTTATATATTAGATAAAATTTAGCATTTGGTTTAAAGTTCTAAACTAGAAACTGATTTCTAAATTTTTAACTTTAAAACGAAAGCAATGCTTGAAGCGCAGGAAATTCTTTTAAAATACTGGAAACACGACAGCTTTAGACCGCTTCAGAAAGAAATCATAGATTCGGTTTTAGACGGTCAGGATACATTTGCTTTACTGCCAACCGGCGGTGGAAAATCGATTTGTTTTCAGGTTCCGGCGATGATGCTGGACGGAATTTGTCTGGTGATTTCGCCTTTGATCGCGCTGATGAAAGATCAGGTTGCAAATCTTCAAAAGAGAGATATTAAAGCCATTGCACTTACTGGTGGTATTCATACGGAAGAAATTATTGATCTTCTGGATAATTGCCAATACGGAAATTACAAGTTTTTATATCTTTCGCCAGAACGTTTACAATCAGACTGGATTCTGGAGCGTATTAAAAATCTTCCTATAAATTTAATTGCAATTGATGAGGCACATTGTGTTTCGCAATGGGGACACGATTTTCGTCCGGCATATTTGAAAATTTCTGAGCTTAAAAAATTCTTTCCTAAAATTCCTTTTCTTGCCTTGACGGCTACAGCAACACCGAGAGTTATTGAAGATATTAAAACGGAACTGGAACTTAAAGACACCAAACTTTTTCAACAGTCTTTTGCAAGAGAAAATATCGCGTATATGGTTTTTGAAGTGGAAGACAAATTATACCGCGTTGAACAAATCCTTAAGAAAAACCCACAGCCTTCTATTATATATGTTAGAAACAGGAAATCGTGTCTGAATATGTCGACGCAATTGCAGTCACTTGGTTTTAGGGCAACTTATTATCATGGCGGTCTTTCGGCAAAAGAAAAAGACAAAAATATGCAGTTGTGGATGTCGGAGCAGGCACAGGTAATTGTTGCCACGAATGCATTCGGAATGGGAATTGACAAGGACAATGTAAAAACGGTTATTCACACACAGCTTCCGGAAAACATTGAAAATTATTATCAGGAATCTGGACGCGCAGGAAGAAACGGCGGAAAATCTTTTGCTGTTTTATTAACCAGTCCATCAGACAGCGGACAAACGGAACAGCAGTTTTTGAGCGTTTTGCCGGATAAAAAATTCCTTAAATCGGTTTATAATAAACTCTGTAACTATTTTCAGATTGCTTATGGCGAAGGTTTAGATGATTCTTTTTCTTTTAAAATGAATCACTTTTGTCAGAAATACGACTTCCCTACTCTTAAAACGTATAATGCTTTGCAGTTTTTGAATCAACAGGGAATTATTACGATGTCTCAGGAATTTTCTGAAAACATTACGATGCAGTTTTTAATTGAATCGAAAGAAGTTATTCGATATATGAGCCTGAATCCCAATGATGAAGAAATTGTTTTGGCCATTTTGAGAACATATCCGGGAATTTATGATATGAAGGTTCCTTTTAATTTACCTTTGATTACCAAGAAATCACATCATACAGAAGAGCAAGTTTCTGCTGTTTTGGAAAAATTAAGAGAAAAAGAAATCATTGAATACAAAGCTAAAAACAACGATGCGACTATTTTATTTAATGAAGTTCGCGAAGACGATTTAACTATAAACAGAGTTGCGAAATATTTAGAAAAGCAAAATCAGCTTAAGAAAGATCACTTAATGTCTGTTCTTCATTATATAAAGGAAAACAAAACCTGCAAGAATCGTTTGATTCTGGATTATTTTGGAGAAGAAACGAATACAAATTGTGGCGTTTGTTCGTATTGCATTACGCAAAAAGGGAAAATAACCGAAACGGATTCTATTGCAGATAAAATTTTGTCGCTATTAAAAAGCGCTGCCTTGACGTCAAGAGAAATTCAGGTTCAAATAAAAATGGATGCCAATGATATTGTTTTGGTTCTTCAGGAATTATTAGAAAACAATCATATCATCATTCAACCCAATAATAAATACACTTTAAAAATATAATGGAAAAATTAAAAATCATATTTATGGGAACTCCGGAATTTGCTGTTGGCATTCTGGATACCATTATTAAAAACAATTATGATGTTGTCGGCGTGATCACAGCTGCGGATAAACCGGCAGGACGCGGGCAAAAAATTAAATATTCGGCTGTAAAAGAATATGCTTTAGAAAATAATCTGACTTTATTACAACCGACAAATTTAAAAGACGAGAGTTTTCTTGCTGAATTAAAAGCTTTAAATGCCAATCTACAAATTGTAGTGGCTTTTAGAATGCTGCCAAAAGTAGTTTGGGAAATGCCAGGTTTAGGAACTTTTAATCTTCATGCTTCTTTACTGCCAAATTACCGCGGTGCGGCGCCCATAAACTGGGCTATTATTAATGGAGAAACCAAAACCGGTGTTACGACTTTCTTTATTGATGATAAAATTGATACCGGAGCAATGATCTTAAATTCGGAAATTGCTATTGAACCGACTGAAAGTGCCGGACAACTTCACGACCGATTAATGAATTTGGGAAGCGAGACTGTGATTGATACTTTAAAAGTTATTGAAAACGGAAATGTTACTACTACAATTCAGGAAGATAACGAAGAAATTAAAACGGCTTATAAACTAAACAAAGAAAATTGTAAGATCGACTGGACTAAATCCGGCGAAGAAATCAATAATCTGATTCGCGGTTTGAGCCCATATCCGGCCGCCTGGTGTTTTTTAAAAGACAAAAACGAAGAATTAAGCATCAAAATATATGAAGCTAAGCTAGTTGAAGAATCACATTCTGATGAAATCGGAAAGGTTATTAGCAGCAAAAAAGAAATCAAAATTGCTATTAAGAATGGTTATATTTTACTTTTGAGCTTACAATTACCAGGAAAAAAGAGAATGCAGGTAGCAGAATTGCTTAACGGAATCACTTTTTCTGAAGAAGCAAAAGTCTATTAAGGCCAATGAAACAGGGGTTTTTACCTGTTTTAATCGACGAATAACATCCTTTATGAACAAAAAAAGTAAGTTATCAACAATTTTTGCTAAAATTACGCAAAACGCTTGCACGCAACGGATTTCCTATTAAATTTGTGTATTAACAATTTTTTTTTTTAACCAACAATTAATAACTAATTATTATGAACAAATCAGAATTAATCGATGCTATCGCTGCTGATGCAGGAATTACAAAAGCTGCGGCTAAATTAGCTTTAGAATCTTTTTTAGGTAATGTAGGAACTACTTTGAAAAAAGGAGGAAGAATTTCATTAGTAGGTTTCGGATCATGGTCAGTATCTGCTAGAGCTGCTAGAGACGGTAGAAATCCACAAACTGGAAAAACTATCAAAATCGCTGCTAAAAATGTAGTGAAATTTAAAGCTGGTGCTGAATTAGAAGGTGCAGTGAACTAAGTAAGAAAGTTCTCTAAACTTATAATATAATTAAAACCCTTCCTTGTGAAGGGTTTTTTTGTGCGGTTTGACGATTTTATTGGGTTTTTAAATATTTTATGATTAAATTTAATAAAAATTGTAGCCGTATGATTTCAGAAAAATTAAAAAAAGGACACCTGCTTATTGCCGAGCCTTCAATAATTGGAGATTTATCATTCAACAGATCGGTAATTTTATTAGCAGACCATAACAAAGAAGGATCAATAGGTTTTATCATTAATAAGCCATTAAAGTATACTATTAACGATTTAATTCCTGAAATTGATGCTAGTTTTAAGATATATAATGGAGGTCCTGTAGAACAGGATAATCTTTATTTCATTCACAATATTCCAGAGTTAATCCCGAATAGTGTCGAGATTTCTAATGGAATTTATTGGGGTGGCGATTTCGAATCGACCAAAGACTTAATAAACAGCGGGGCTATTAGTAAAAATAATATTCGTTTTTTCTTAGGTTATACCGGTTGGGACGAAAACCAGCTTGAAAATGAAATGCAGGGAAACTCCTGGATTATTGCCGATAATAATTATAAAAATAAAATTATCGGAAAATCTACCACTCACTTTTGGAAAGAACAAATCATTGAGCTGGGAGGAGATTATCTTATTTGGTCAAACGCACCCGAAAATCCATATCTGAATTAATTTTCAGATATAGATTCGTTTAGCTTCTGTACTAATAAATGAGCCAGATTAGTTGTGAAATCTTTTTTTCGATATTTGCTTATCGACTGTATCCCTGTGATCACATTTGTGAGAAATAATTCGTCAGCTTTTTGAAGATCAAATGGCGAAATTATTTCTTCGGATACTTCTATGCCTTCTGTTTTTTTAGCCAAAGCTAAAATTTGTTTACGCATTATTCCATTTAAACATCCTTCTGAAACCGGAGGCGTTATAAGTTTTTTGCCCATAACCATAAACAAGTTGCCTTGTAGTGCTTCTACAACATTTTTGGTGTCATTTAGCAAAATGCAATTATCTAAACCATTTTCGTGTGCAAAAATACTTCCGGTAACATTAATTATTTTATTGGTCGTTTTAATCGACGATAATAATTGTTTGGTTACATAGAAATCTTTATACAAATCGACTTCGTAATGAGAAGATTTTAAAGCATATAAAGTATTTTCTAATGCAGTTGCGTGAATTAAAAACGAAACGTCATTTGTTTTTGGCAAATACAAACCACCATCATTTCTAAAAACTGTAATTCGGGCTCTTGCAGATGCAGAAAAACCATTTTCCTGAACGACTTTTAAAACCTGTTCTTCAAAATATTCCATCGTGAAGTTCATTGGAATTTCCATTCTCACAACACGCATAGAAGCCATTAACCTGAAATAATGATCTTCGAGAAACAATATTTTGTTGTTGATTATTTTTAGTGTTTCAAAAACACCATCGCCATACAAAAAAGCGCGGTTTTGAGTTAATATATTCTCCTCGCGCTCTACTATATTTCCGTTAAAATTGATCATAAAAAAACCCTGAATTTTGTTCAGGGCAAATATAAGGGATAAAATAGACTTTTACTAAACAGATCCTATAAGATGTTTGAGGTCTGAGATTTGATTCTCCCACAATTGTTTAGCTTCTCCAACTTCTTCTCTTTCTGCAAAATCGACTACCATCAATGATACATCTTTAGTCAATTCATCAACTAAAATATGTAGTTCGAAAAAATAATCAGTATCCTTACTGCTTTCATCAACCCATTTAAACTTTACTTTTTCACCTGTTTTTTTAGAAGCAAGACGCGCTTTTTCCTGCGAATCATTCCAGATGAAAGTGAAAAACTCTCCTCTTGAGTTAACGTTGTCAGCAAACCATTCTGATAAACCTGACGGCGTTGATATATATTGATATAATAATTGCGGCGAAGAATTTATGGGAAACTCGATTTCGTAACGTATTTTTGGATCCATGTGCTACTTTTAATTTTTTCGAAATATAAGAATATATGTCCAAAAACAATGCGTTTTTAAAAATATTTTTTTTTCTTCATTTTATGCTTGTTCGCTTTAATATTATTTTTATATTTGCACCCGCAATCAGAGACAATTTGAGAGCAGTCTTGGCGAGGTAGCTCAGTTGGTTAGAGCGCAGGATTCATAACCCTGAGGTCACGGGTTCAACTCCCGTCCTCGCTACAAAAGGTAAACCCTTAAACAGTAAATGTTTAAGGGTTTTTTATTTTAAAACAATTCCGATCTGATTCAAATATCGGAAATGTGAAATTAAAAAAACTCTAAACAAGACTTTAAACGAATACATTTATTAAGTACTAACTTTTATATTACGTTGAGTTCTTTTTTATTTTTTCTATTTTTGCAACCTAAGTAATTTTACAACAATATGGATATAGTTAAATTTAAAATCACATCAAAAACGATAAAAGTAGAAGTACGTAATTCGAATAATTATGTTTTTAATTTTAACACTGCTTTGGAGATTGAAAAAGAAGACAAAGATGTTTTATTAAAACTGTATCATGCCTTAGATCTTCTTTTTAAGAAAGAAAATACCAATGAGGTAAAAAATTATATTTCACCCAATCAAACTAATATTCTTGATCAGATTTCTGCTGCTGATAATTTAGAAAACGAAAAATAATTTCAATCCAGATTCCGATATAAAAAGAAACCCTTAAACAATATGTTTAAGGG